>JAUSTR010000004.1 GCA_030812955.1 Bacillus alveayuensis | reverse complement strand
AGGGGTCAATTCGTGCGATTGACACCCCCGAATCATACCAAGAGGGCTTTTTTTATTCAAGTCCCCGAAAAAACTTCTAACAGGAATGCTCCTTTCAAGTAGTATATCTACTTATCTCTCAACAATTCATTCTTTATAAAGCTGACGATATAAAAAATAATATAAACAGCGAATAATATGAAAGATATATTAATAAAACTTGGTAATTCTTCATGTCTAAATAAAACTATTAATCCCATTCCACAAAAAGGGACGATCATATATCCACGGTAATTTTTCCACCACAAAGAAAATTTTTCCATAACAATCAAACCTTCCACTTTAAATTTTAATTTTCTTTAAATTCTCACGTTTTCTCTAAATTTTCCTAACATCTGATATTCTTTCAGATTCAGTGAAATGGTC
Organism: Bacillus alveayuensis; assembly: GCA_030812955.1. Lineage (GTDB taxonomy): Bacteria > Bacillota > Bacilli > Bacillales > Aeribacillaceae > Bacillus_CB > Bacillus_CB alveayuensis. The sequence goes on along the minus strand of JAUSTR010000004.1, from coordinate 220,536 downwards.
GTGGAATTCACAATTTTTAAGCCATTCACCTGACTGGAGGAATTCGTGGACATCTGACGGATTTGATTCACTAAACCCAGAAAGATTTCTGCGAGTAATTCGGGTTTTACTTGGCGATGTTTTCGGGAAAGTTGTGAAGCACTAATAGAAGTCAATCCTAATTCTCGCTGAAAATCATCCAGTAACGCATCATCGGCGATGGCGCGCAGTCCTTCTCGTTGTTGAAGTTGAGCATGTAAAAACAAAAGTAAATGCGCTTTTGTGGTTATTTTTTTCGTATATTTATCTTGTTTCATCTCTTCAATTCTTTGTGTAAATTTGACAGAATTGAGAGGAGTGACACATTTACCAAATGAAGAAAATATTGTATCCATGTCCATAGGCTTCATCCTTTATATTGGATTTGGACAGGGACCACCTGTACCATCCATTATAAAGGATTTTTTTATGACTTTTTTCAATTCGGAATTTTCGAATTAAATTTATGCAACGCTAGTGATTTATTTTATTTTTGAGATTGATCTTTCACAAATAAAGATATTTATTATTAATTTACAGTATTGTCATTTATTTATATATTATGTTTAAATTTACATATTTTTCAATTCTATTTTAATAACGCGTTAAAAAAATGTCAATATAAACATATCGAAGAAAGAGAACGAAACAGGAGAGAACACCCTTCATGAGCAAAAGGTTCTTATGGATCGTGAACTTTCCGAGTATGGAGTCCCTTACGATCAAAAATGGAAATTGGTAGTGGTGATAAAATTTCTACCCGTCCAGTATTCCAAAGTGATGTTAGTATAGATTATAGACACAACGAATAGAGAAATGTACAGTAAATCTATCAATCATAGGGAGTGTCTATAATGGCTAGACGTTTTGATAAAGAATTCAAAATACATGCAGTAAAATTAGTGATCAAGGAAGGAAAAGCGGTCACTCAAACCGCAAGACAACTCGATATTTCACCAAAAACTCTTCATAAATGGGTCGCAGATTATAAAAAAGATGCCGAACATAGTTAAACCAGAAGATCAAGAAAATTGCGGACTTCAAAAGCGCTTTCGGGATCTGGAGGGGGAAAACACCATCTTAAAAAAGGCCATAAGCATCTTCGCCAAAAACCAGAAGTAATTGATGAATTCATTCATACGCATAGAAAGGAGTTTCGTGTGGCGAAGATGTGCGAAGTCCTAGGTGTTTCAAGAAGTGGATACTATGCATGGACCAAACGGCTAGAAAGCCAACAAAAGAAAAGACAGGAAGCGTTGAAAAAGCAAATCAAAAAGATTCACATCGAGTCAAGAGAAACGTATGGCAGCCCAAAAATCACAAAAATCCTTCAGAAGCAAGGGGTTAAGGCATCTCAAAAAACGGTCGCCAGAATCATGAAAGATGGTGACATTCGTTCCAAAACAAAGAAAAAATATAAGGCAACCACGAACTCGAAGCATCATTGGCCTGTGTATTTGAACTTATTGAATCAGCAGTTTGAAGCAGATGAGCCGAATCAAGTATGGGTGGCGGATATTACGTAAGGAGTCGAACGAAAAGAAATGACGGATGATCACTGCAAAATCGAAGGATGCTAGCTCTTTAAACTATTTATCCTAAAAGGATTATAATACACGTTTAATCAAAAATCCGGTCCTATCAAGGAACCGGATTTTTGATTAAGCATTTTGCGGTTTCATCGGTTTATTAGTGCCGCGTTTTAATACGATTTGGAAAACGAGGAGGACAACAAATAATATGAGCCCCGCAATGTCTGTGAATCCTTCTGGATAGATGAGCATGAGACCGGCAGCAATGGATAAAATGCGCTCTACCCAATGCAGTTTACGCATCCAGAAGCCGATCATCCCTGCTCCGATTGCAACCATTCCAGAAAGGGCAGTAAAGATCACCCATATTAGCTCTGTGAATGTCGTATCAATCATTAACAGCTGTGGTGAGAGTACAAACATATACGGAATGATAAAGGCGGCAATCGCCAGCTTAGCGGATTGTACTCCCGTTCGAATCGGTTCTCCTCCCGAAACACCTGCTGCTGCAAATGCTGCTAATGCAACTGGCGGAGTGATATCGGCAATAATACCAAAATAGAACACAAATAAGTGAGCCGATAAATCAGGAACTCCTAATAAAATAATGGCTGGTGCAGCAATTGTTGACGTAATGACATAGTTCGCTGTTGTAGGTGAACCCATCCCAAGAACAATAGCAGCAATCATCGTTAAGAATAATGTTGGAAGCAGCATACCGCCTGCAATATCTAATAACCCATTAGCAAGCTTTAAGCCAAGTCCTGTTTTGGTGACGATCCCGACAATGATACCAGCAGCAGCTGTTGCCGCTGCAACAGATAATGCTGTACGAGCACCATCGACAAGAGCATAAATAATATCAATCAAGCGCATTTTTGAATCGCGATTAATGAAGCCGACAATAATGGCAATGACAATCGCATATAATGCAGAATGTGTAACCGTTATCCCTGACATTAGTAGGACAATAACAGCTAGTATCGGAATTAATAAATAAATTTTCTTAAAGACTTCTTTTCTATTCGGCATTTCTTCTTTCGAAAGTCCGCTTAAGCCAATACGCTTTGCTTCAAAATGCGTCATAATCCAAACGCCCGTAAAATAAAGAATCGCTGGGATCGCAGCAGCCTTTGCAATATCCCAATAGGTTAAACCGTTTCCAATAAACTCAACCATTAAAAAAGCAGCCGCTCCCATAATTGGTGGCATGAGCTGTCCACCTGTTGATGCAGCAGCTTCAACAGCTCCAGCAAACTCCTTTTTATAGCCGAGCTTTTTCATCATTGGAATCGTAAACGAACCTGAGGTAACAACGTTCGCAACAGAGCTGCCGCTAATCGTACCTTGCAGCGCACTTGAGAAGATCGCAACCTTCGCTGGTCCCCCAGTACTTCTTCCAGCTATTGCAACAGCTAAGTCGTTAAAATATTGACCGACACCTGTTTTCACTAGAAAAGCGCCAAATAAAAGGAACAAGAAAATAAATGTTGATGATACGCCTAACGGTGTTCCTAAAATACCTTCCGTTGTAAAGAACATTGTTTGCACTAAACGCTGCAAGCTTAAACCACTGTGCTGCAAAAATCCTGGCATGTATTCTCCAAAATAACCGTAGCTTAAAAATAAAATGGCAATAATGGTGATCGGAAGTCCGACGGCCCGTCTAGTTGCTTCTAAAACTAGTAAAATCGCAAGAACGCCAATATAAAAGTCTGTATCCGTTAATAATCCAACACGCATGACAATTTCATCAATGTTCACTGGCCAATAAGCTCCCACGACCACACTTAAAATAGCTAAGATGACATCATACCATGCAACTTGCCATTTTCCACTTGCGCGCTTTTTTTTGCTAGCAGGAAATAAAAGAAATATTAGTGCAAGGGCAAAACCTAGGTGAATGGAACGTTGAATTTGAGCCGTAAACACCCCAAAAATCGCCGTATATAATTGGAATAAGGAAAAAGATAATAATCCAACAAAAACAATGACACCAAAAACACCTTTAAGCTTTCTCGTTCCCGCTTCTGGATCGTATTTTTCCAAAAGTTTTTGCTGTTCTTCCTCAGACAACGTTTCAAATTTTTCGTTATGATCCATCGATGTCCACTCCTTTCAACTGTTGCCATATGTTTAATTTCGTTGGCTTGATTCGTACCCATGTGCCAGCTTTTATAAAGTTTGCAAGTTTATATTTTTTTCCATCAACAATAACTTTATGATTCGCCCTCACTTGTCCAATTCGTAAATCAATAAAAGAGAATCGCCGATTCATATTCAATATATAATATTTTCCGTCTTTCTTGACAAAGGATTCATTACCTTCTGCATTAGCCGGCATTCCGATAGCAAAGTTTTCGTACTCCAACTCGGTAAGTACTAGTTCATTTTGCAACCTTTGATATGTTTCAACAACATCTGTTAAGTGGATGGAATGGGTATATTCAATTTGAAATGTCTTTTCCTCTTGGATAGGAAGATAGGCAAGCAGCTGATTTGTATCTTCATAATAAAAGGCTATTACTTGTTTAAAAGGAAAGAAAAGAACAAAAGCGATGATTGACAGAAGGGGCAAAAAAAAGAAAAATGTACGTTTATAGACCATGATAACCCCACCTAATTAGGAAAAGAGCAAATGAAAACGATAGACCGAATGATCGGCCTATCATTTTCATGTGTTGCAGTAAAACTATTTAACGCCCTTCTCTGTGAAGTATTTTTCAGCACCTGGGTGTAAAGGCATATCTCCGATTCCATCAAGTGCTGTTTCTGCTTTAATTAATTTACCTTTTGCATGGGTGATTTTGTCAGTATTTTCAAAAATCGCTTTTGTGATGTTGTATACAGTTTCTTCATCTAAGTCGTCGCGCACAACTAACATTGCTTTAACCGCAACTGTCGCAACATCCTCATCAATGCCATATGTTCCAGCAGGAACTGTATCTTCAGCATAGTATGGATATTTCTCCATTAGCTCTTTTGCTTTGTCAGCAGAAATAGGAACCACTTTTACGTCCTTTTGTGCCGCTAAAGCTTCCACTGCACCAGTTGGTGTACCAGCAGTAATGAACGCTGCATCAATACTTCCAGATTGAATTCCGTCTGTAGACTCATCAAAAGATAAGTTTTGTGCTTTAATATCATCAAATGATAAACCGTAGATTTCTAAAATTTGTTGAGCATTTGCGTTGACTCCAGAACCAGGCGCACCGACTGAAACCGTTTTCCCTTTTAAGTCCTCAACAGAATCAATGCCGCTATCTTTTGTCGTAATAATTTGCACGGTTTCAGGGTAAAGTGTACCGATTGCTTGAACGTTATCTACTTTGTTACCTTCAAACATTAATTCGCCATTTAATGCATATGAAGCGATGTCTGTTTGTGTGAAAGCAATTTCCGCATCGCCATTTTTTAATGTACTCATATTTTCAGCAGATGCTCCAGATGATTGGGCACTTGCTTTGTAATCGGTCTCATCTTCAATAATGCTTGCCATCGCACCACCAAGCGGATAGTATGTACCTCCAGTACCGCCAGTTAAAATACTTAAACTAGTTGTTTTCTTTTCCGCATCGCCATTACCTTCATCATTTTCATTTCCGCCGCCATTTCCACAAGCAGCAATTACCATCGCCATTGCTAACATGACCACGAAAAGAAGACTACTACGGAATTTTTTCAAACTTGACACCCCTTTTTCATTATATTGTGAAAACCACAATTCTATAATACCATAACTATTATGAAAAGTGTCAAATGATTATAAGTGATTCGGAATATTTTGAATACGCTTACATTTTAACGAATACTTATTTCTACATTTAATAAACGACAGCCGCAAACATCCATCTGTACAACTCGATGTCGAGCAAATTTGGATGAAATAGCCCCTCACACGATATGAGGAGGGGCAATCCATTCATTCTGTTTTTAGAATTTGTCATGGTCGCAAATTTTATTAAATGTCCTGTTTCAGGCATAAATTCATTTCACAGAAAGATTCGCGCTTATGATGAAGTTGTTTTTGTTTCGATTTCAATTTTTGAAAGAGCCTGTAAAAAATCTTTCTTTAAATCTTCAAAGCTTTCTAGCCCAACGCTTAACCGAAGAAGACCGTCTGTAATTCCCCGCTTTTCGCGTTCTTCCTTCGGCATTGCGGCATGAGACATTTTCGCTGGATAAGATAAAATGGATTCAACCGCACCTAAACTAACTGCAAACACTGGAATATTCAAGTTAGAAACTAGCTTTTCAACTGCTTTTCCATCCTTAAGCTGAAAGGAAAACACAGCACCTGCCCCTTCTGCTTGATAGCGCTGAATCGAGGAGCCTGGATGATCGTCAAATCCTGGATAGTATACCTTTTCAACAGCTGGATGGTTTAGTAAACAGCCGGCAAGCTTTGCGGCTGTTTCTTGGGATTGCTGCAATCGAACATGCAATGTTTTTAATCCCCGCAGCACAAGCCAACAATCTTGTGGTCCTAACACAGCGCCAAGGGCGTTTTGCAGTTTGTACAAACGATTTCCTAGCTCTTCATCTTTCACAACAGCTAGCCCTGCGACAACGTCACTATGACCGGCTAAAAATTTCGTTGCGCTATGTAATACAACATCAGCTCCTAATTCGAGCGGGCGCTGCAAGGCTGGTGTCATAAAAGTGTTATCAACAAATGTTAAACAGTTATTTGCTTTCGCAAGTTTGACAATGCCTGAAATATCTGTCACTTTCATTAATGGATTTGACGGTGTTTCAATATAGATGACCTTCGTATTTGGGCGAATGTTAGAGGCCACCTCGTGTAAATTTGTCATATCGACAAACGTATGCTCAATTCCAAATCTCGACAGTACTTCTGTTACAACTCGGAAGGTGCCACCGTATACATCTTCTGTTATTAAAACGTGATCCCCTTTTGATAATAATAGAAAGGCGGTAGATATGGCCGCCATCCCTGAGGCAAAGGCAAAACCTCTGACTCCTCCTTCCAGTTCGGCAATAGCTTCCTCTAACGCTTCCCTCGTCGGGTTTCCTGAACGGCTATAATCATATTTCGGTGAAAAATCAAAGCCTTGTTGATGAAAGGTAGAAGCATGCTGAATCGGGACACTGACAGCGCCAGTCGTCACATCAAATTTATGTTTATTATGCAAAAGCTTTGTTTGAAACGTCCATTGATCAGCCACGATGCTTCACCTCCTCTTTTGCCGCAATGGCTAATGCCTGCTTAATATCTGCTTTTAAGTCCTCTACATTTTCAATTCCGACCGAAAAGCGGAGAAGCCGGTTGCAAACCCCGTTTTTTATCCGGATCTCCTCTGGGATATCCGCATGTGTCTGCGTTGCAGGATAAGTAATAAAGCTTTCAACTCCCCCTAAGCTTTCAGCAAAACAAATTAAGGATAAATTTCGTAAAAACGGATCGACCCATTCCTCTTTTTGAATACGAAATGACAGCATTCCACCTTTTCCTGGATATAACACATCTTTTACCTCAGGAAGCTCTTTTAAAAAGGCGGCTAAGCTTTTAGCATTTTCTTCATGCTTTTTCATGCGGAGAGATAAAGTTTTCATTCCTCTTAACAATAACCAGGAGTCAAAAGGCGACAATACTCCACCGATGGCATTTTGGAGCGTAAAAATCTTTTCACATAGCTCCTCCCCTTTTGCAGCAATTAAACCTGCTAAAACATCATTGTGTCCTCCTAAATATTTCGTTGCACTATGGACGACAATATCCGCTCCTTCTTCGATTGGACGCTGAAGCAAAGGAGTATAAAATGTGTTGTCAACAATGAGCAGCAGGTTATGTTTTTTCGCCAATTCTGCAATTGGCTTAATGTCTGTTTCCTGCATAAGAGGATTCGTTGGCGTTTCTAAGAAAATCGCTTTCGTTTTAGCATTGATTAATGATTCTGTTTTCTTAAGGGAAAGAAAATCATCATATTGAAAGGAAAGTCCGTATTTACGCCATTCTTCAAAAAGGCGGTACGTTCCACCATATAAATCGGAAGATACAATTAATTCATCACCGCTTTGAAAAAGAGATAAAATCGTTTGGATGGCAGCCATTCCTGAAGAAAAGGCAAAACCTCTATCCCCTCCCTCTAGTGTGGCAATCGCATCCTCCACCATTTTTCGAGTCGGATTTCCAGTTCGGCTATAATCATAGCCAGTCGATTCACCAATCCCTGTATGACGGTAGGCAGTGGACAAATAAATAGGGGTACTAACCGTTCCAGTTTTTGTTTCACTGCGATTTCCAAGCTGCGCCAAAATTGTTTCAATATCTTTTTTGAACATGTGATTACCTCCTTGTATAAATTTGCGGAGGCCGTCTTGTCAATGGAAATTAGGAGTCTTTAAAACTAAAACGCCTTCTTCAGAAGAAGAAGGCGTTTACGTTATCAGTAAGCTCCTTCTTATCTTCCAAGCATGACAAACGGCAAATGATGCTTGCTGGATTTAGCACCTTGGTACTAAAGAATGAAAGGGAGTAAGAAGCCTTACTTTTCCGTTAGCCCCTTCAAAATTTTAAGGTGAAACGAGAGGGCATCCCTTTCTCGTACCGGTTGCTGAGGCTTCATAGGGCCAGATCCCTCCACCTCTCTCGATAAGAAAAGATGAAATATTCAATTTTTTATTACTTTAACGCAAAAAGTAAAAGATTTCAAGGAAAAGTTTTCTCACGAGAAAGAAATTGATCACAATCATATGTAAAAGAAAACAAAAGGGTCTTTAAATAAAACGATTGTCCATACAAATAATCGTTTGAAAACATAAAAATATAACAAATGAAAAGAAAAGAGGTGTAATGATGGCCCAGCAAATAATGAAGCTTCTCGTAACGGCATCCACGACAACAAATGTCGTTCCAACGTCAGAAAAATTTTTCTATGTAACTGCTGCTCAAACTGATGCAGGTAGTACTCTAACGATTACGGTAGATAACTTTTTCGATGATAGCGGTGCAACGCCTACTGCACTTCCTGCCTTAAATACTGACAATAGTTATTTCAATGTATACATTAATGGTGTTTTGCAGCAGCAAGATCTTTCAACATACACTCCAGGAGGTACTGGTGTTGGACAGCTCGTTGTTAGTGTACCTGTAGGTAGTGATCCAATATTACAAAACACACCTGTCGTATTAGAAGTGGTCAACTATGCGCCAACTTCCAGCACGACGATCACAACATAATGAATAGAGGAAGGGCTAGCGATAGCTCTTCCTCTTTAATTTCAATTATGAATCATAAATTTTAATGAATTGTAGAATAATGGGGACACCTTTTTTAGGGATATCCTGCGACGTTAAAATCAGAACACCTTCTAGAACATGGTAAAGAGTTGATGGCTGCAGCATCGCATTGATAAATAAATTGACATAAGATACGGTATTCGGGTCCAATATATTGGTATTCCCATATCCCTTTAAGCCGTCTTGATTTGTATAAATTCTTTTAACACCATCAGAAATCGTCACAAACTGTAAAGTATCAGCCTGTAATACTTTCGGTGATACGGGAGTTTCCTTCCTCGGAAAAATATCAGGGCAACCCTTTGGTCCATTTAATGGGAGACACTCAGTATATTGGTTATACCTTTTTCGCAAATGGTTAAATTTTCGATTCGTCAATTTGCTATACATAACAAAGCAATTCCCCCCTTTCTTTCTATGCTGCATTAAGAAACGTCGCAAAAACAGCATAAAAACTATTTAAATACCTTTTTAATAGTAAATTCAAATGAACCATTGATGCTTAAACATTTAGCACATTTTTTTAACTAAAATTTTATTATCTTGATATTTTTAAACAGATCAGCACCATGTGGATGAAATAAGGTTTTTAAGCATAAAAAAAGCTCGTTCCCATATGAGCCGGTTCTTCTCACAACATTTTCCACCAATGATGGCTTTTTTTTGTTATGCTCGTGATCCTTTCTAATTGCCGACTGTCCTCATCCATTAATTCGATAGCTCTTTCTTTAGGCTATCGATCTCAAACTTTAAACTTTGTATTTGTTCCTCTAGCTGCTGAATAAAGGAAATACTTGAAGATAGCTTTCCGGTATATTCTTTGACAAAATAAGTTAATTCCTCCATTTGATTAGGCCAAATCTGCTCTTTTTGTCTATCCTCCAAATCCACGTTCTTTGTTGCAGAAATGGTATTATTTTCGCTTGTTAATTTATCCACGTTCTTTTCCATCGTTTCAGTTAATTTTGTCAGCGACTTTATTTTTTGCACATATTGATCATTCATTTCTTGCAAATGCTTGTTTTCATTTTCCAATTTGGATACTGTTTCTAAAGCTTGCTTGATCTCCGCTTTTAAATGATAATGTTGAGCTTTAAATACGGAAGCTTCTTCAACTAGTTTCATATTTGCATTATAATCATCTTGAAGCTGTTCAAATTTTGTTATCGTCATTTCATAAAGCTTTTCATAATGATCTCGATCTTTTATTAACTGTCCTATTTTTTGTGATTGATCCGATATTTTCTTTTGATATTCATGAATATCGTTCATCCATTGCTCTTTTTCTAAGGTCCATTGCTTTCTTTCAGCTTGAAGCTCCTCCAATTGCTTTTCAATTGTTTTTTGCTCATCCAAGGCAATTTTTAGCTGCTTTTTCTCCTCTATTAGCTTCCGATTTTCAATTTTTAAGGATTCTAGCTGACTATAATGATAATCCTCTTGATATTCCCTTACCTTTTCCTTACATTTTGATAATTCGGAGTTAAGATGGATAATTAATTGCTGAAGCTGCATTTTGCTTAGCTTCTGAATCTTTTTGGATACAGTTGAAATGTTTATTTCCATCAACAATCCCTTCTTCCGAATTAAGTTTCTCATTTATTTATATGATCACGAAAACAAGTTTTTTCCTACATAAAGAAAACTAGGGGCGTTTTTTCCATTAAATCTTCGTGCTATTTCGTTTTAAATGTAAATGTCATTCGATTATTAGAGCGAATTTTCAATTGTTCATTCTTAAAGTAGACAAATCCATCGATCACTGCTTGTTTCTTGTTTTCAGGTTGTTTAATAGTGAATTGAAAATTGTTTAGTGATTGTATATGATTAGGTGGAATCATCATTCGGTTGATGGGCGCAATCCAAATTTCCCCCTGTTCTTGTGCCTTTTCAAACCAATCCTCATCTAAATACTTCCAGCCTTTTACTTCCCGATCACCTTGAACTCCTAATCCTTCAACCATATCTGGTGGAATAATTTGTCCGCGAAATTTTATACAGTCGATCGGATCAACTTTTAAACAGATGACCGGATTAAATAAGGGAGCATCTCCCGTATTTTTAATATGTAGATCTCCTAAAACTAATAAACGCTCTTCTTTGTCAAAAGGATAGACGGTATAATCAAAAAACAATTCAGCTGATTTTTTCCTTGGTACAGTTCGATGATTGCTTACAGGTTTTCTAATTTCATCATCTTCAGTAGTCTTAATCAAGTTGGCACGTTCTGTTGTTTGTTTTTCTTTTGTCGAGGAATTGGATAAAAAAGATTGAAGATTGAACCATTCAACTGGCAAATATAACAACGAGGAAAGAGGATGGCGCTTCAAGTAAAAATGTAAAATGGTAGAAGTAAGACTTAACGCCAATTTTTCGCTAAACTCATTGATCCGCTGCTCTGATTGGTCAGGAATTCTGCCTAATACTTTTAAGTTCGGAAAGAGATGGGAATTTAATTGTTTTTTAAAGACATGCTCGATTTGAAATTGCTGCAATTCTCGATCCAGCTTATACATTACATCTTGATTCATCCCTTGAAGATTATGAATAATCATCAATCGATCCGTTTCATTCAACATGTTGTTTTTTCCAATTGCGAGCTGGATGGAAAAATCTTTATTTTCAATAAAAGTAAATTGATCATGTATTTTAATGTTTGCGCCACAATCTGATAAAAAATGTTGAATGTTGGATACTATTTGCCGATTAATCCCTTCATCATATTTTTTTTCATATTCTAAATAAATGATTTTATCATGTAAGGAAGAATACAAACTCATTTCCCGCTTTGCTAAATCAAACTCTGCTTTTATACCAATTTGATTACAAATGAAATGAAAGATGGCAAGAGAATGATACGGGATTTTCCCAATTGTTTTATCTCCATATTTGATTGTCAAATCCATGTGACCCCTCCTTCCAAAGCCTCTCTTTTGTTCATTTTATGTTCTATAAAAAAAATCATGAACGAATCGCTCATTGTTCGTCCCTATTTATAGTTAAATGCCAATTTCCAGGGGTGTTGATTAACCAATAATAACCAGTTGAGATGGCTCTATCTCTAGCTTTTCTGCCATACGATTCTGCATGTTTAAGTAAAATAATGGATAATCAACACTTGTGGCCAATTTCCAAAAAATAATTATTTGGGCCCATACACACGTGACCATTCTGTAAACAAATCAATATGATATATGGAAAATAAATCTAGACGAATGAAAGGAATGATTTTGAGTGAAAGGCTTTAAACCGATTAAAGGTTCACAAGTTCTTCCACCATTAAACCCAAACAATTTAATGGAAGAGTGTATTCGCGTTCAAAAAGTCTATGACTGGGTTGTCGATACGAACCGCGATACAAACAAAGTCCCACTGCCAGGTGATCCAAATGATCCAGATAGCTGCGCAGGAAGAGTTCTAGCAGCATTAAATGCAGGTGATGATATTCGAATTGAATGTATTGCTCCTGATGTTCCAGGTCCTTTCCCAATCATCCCAAAACCACAGCCAAATCAAGTCCCATCTGCTAGCTGTGAGGTCGTTGAAGTGGAAAACGGGGAACCAGGCGAAGCTGGAAGAGTGCGAATTATCTGGACTGTCATTTTAGTTGTTCAAGTATTTAATGATACTACTAGTGATCTTCTTTGTGAATTTGAAGTTCCTGTTCAGTTCGACGATGACTATGCCGTTTGTATTCCAGCACCTTTAGATGAAAGCAATGTTCTATGCCGCATTACACGAGTCATTTGCAAACCGACAAACAGAGTTTTACTAGGTAATATGATTGAATTAAGTGTTACAGTATGTAAAGAAATTCAAGTCGAAGCAGAAGTGAAATTAGAAGTGCTAGCGAAATTCTGCCAGCCGCGTCCAAACGATATTCCGATCCCTACACCTCCTGAGGAAGAATGTCCAACATTTGAATTCCCGCCGCAATGTCCGGATATCTTCCCTCGTCAAAATTGCGACTGTCAAGCAGCTGCGGAATCGTTAGTCCAAAACCAAACAATCAACTTCAATGGCGAAACTGAAGTTGGAGATGTCAGCTTAATCGCACAAATTTGCAACAATTGTACACTTGCGCAAAGCTCATGGCTCTTTACTTTCACAGATACAAATGGATATCTCTACAACGACCAAAGCTTTACAGCAACTCCATTAACCTTTAATGTAGCATGTGACGATAGCGGGGCACCTGATTCGTTAACCATGACGGTAACGGGTATTGCTACGATGACATTCACATCAACAGGCCAAACACAAAATGTTAATTATACGCTAACGTTAAATGAAATGCCTGGTTTAAATGATCAATATCAGTTAATCTTATCTGATTCACTTGGCAATACAATCTTTAACAGCAATACGGTTGTTGTTCCAGATGGAGACCTTCTCGTTCGTGACTGCGAAACATTTAACGAACTTTAATCTTTATATTCCATTGTAGCTAAGGGAGAAGAGAAATCTTCTCCCTTCAGACTGCCCACAAACGCTTGCATTCTTTGTTATTTCGACCGCATCGCATTTCATTACCTTAATTGGCAACTCTGCTTTTCAACGGGATCGTGCCTTGTGACATGAGTTTTCATTCAGTTTAAAACATTCCTTTTATATTGACTTTGTCTAAAACTGTTCTTTATTTTGCCACGATGCACAAATGGGGCACCTTTCACATATAAGTATTAAAGGGATTTGTGTAAAAGGGGATGGTTATCCATGGTGATACAAAAGATCCCTCAAGAGAAAAGAAAATTGATTTTGTTAAACCTTGAACAGTATGAACATCAATTAAATGGATTCCAAGACTCGTTAAAACAAGTAATGATCCATTTGAAGGATTATGAGGCATTTGAGCATTCACTCAAACAATCCTTACAGAAGCAAGTTATTATAATGGATCATAAACAAAATCAAAAGCCGATTCCGGACATTGACAAAAATCAGTCACTAAAAAAACAATTAAAGCAAAAAGCGGACCGTATTAAAGCTTTTGAAAAAAATGAACAGCAATTAAAGAAACAAATTAAACAATTGAAACATACGATCGCTTCTTTGCAAGCATCTTTAAATCAAAAAAAGTCAGAGCTTTTTCACCATCATTTTGAGGAAAAAAAGCAAACTCAAATCATTCAAGAACAAAAGAAAAAAATTCAAACGATACAACAGCAGGCTGATCAAATGCGAAAAGAGCTGGAATTAAAAAATCTCGTCATAAAAAGCCATTGCCATTTCATACAGTTTTGGATCGGCGATTTTATGAAAAATACACCATTCTTTGCAATGAACGAAAAATCTAAAAAATGGTTAGCCGCAATAGAGGAGATGATTCAAACACTCACTCAACATATAAACATGTTGGAGCTATCCTTAGCTGATTTACAAAAAGGGATCCAAGCACAAGAACATCAATTATACAAAAGGAAGTTGATAAACATGTTATGGCCTATTTGGAATCAAGATAAAGCAGATGAGCAAAATGAAAAATTACTGCAATTAAATAACACGGTCGAAAAAATACAAGCTGATTTACTAGAGTATAAAAATATGCTCTTCGAAATGGAAAACGCCTTTTCCAACTACCAAAAAAAAGAAGAAATACTGAGAGAAAAAATGGAGCAATTTGTTCAATATTTTCAGGACTTCGAAAATAATAAAGAGCACGAGTTTCAAGAAAAACTTGAAAAATTAAATACTTCTTTTAACGAAAAGGAACAAGAGTATCGGAAAAAAGAACTTGAATATCAAAATGAGATTGAACAAATCAATGATGAATTACAAGAGCTAAAAAAAAGGGAAGAACAATACAAAAAAATCATCCAACAGCTTAACAGCTCTTTAAGAGAGGCAACGCTAAAATTAAACCAATCATACCAAGAAGAAAACCAAATCAAAGCTCCATCACACGAAAGAAATCATACAACCGTTATCAATCCATTTAAATATAGTAGAAAGAAATGATCGTTGAAACACTTATTTTTAGTTCTGTTCATGAATCAATAATCTGAACAGGAGTTAAGTTGCAGCCATGCATGACAAATCCATACCGTATGAGCCTCGTTCTTTACGGACTCATCAAAAAGGTTTTGAATCTATAATATATTTTATTATGGGGAAAGGAGAACAACTTCATGACACCTGAGATGCTCCGCCAAATTTATTTACAGCTAAAAAATCAGCCAAAAAAGCAAATAACGAAACAAACGCTCTCTCTTCACCGCAAAAAAACACATTCACTACAACCTAAAAAAACGTGTCCATGCGGCAAACCGTTAAAAAGGGTAAATTGAAAATCTTTTTCTATAAAAGAATCCGTTTGGAAGGAAATGATCGCACATTGTAAAAAAGAATTGCCTTATGAAGCTTGCGGGTTATTATCCGGAAAAAACGGAGTAGCCGAAACGATATGGAAAATGAAAAATGTGGAGAGAAGCCCTGTTTCTTTTGCCATGGATACAACACAATTGCAACAGACGCTTAAGCAAATACAACAAAATAAAGAAGCTTTAACTGGCATCTATCACTCTCATCCAACTGGTATTGCGTATCCTTCTTCTAGAGATATTGAATATGCCCATTACCCTGAAGCTGCTTATATCATCATCTCCCTTGCTAACCAAAAGCCTGTCGTAAAGGGGTTTCGAATCATCAATCGGAAAGTAATTCCTCTTATGATCCAGCTTTTACATGATTGATATCATCTGAATGTTACCTTATGAAAATCATTTCTTTTTATTGAGTCTGTTGTATAAAAATGCCAACAGACTTTTATTTATGGGCCATACTCATCCTTTATTGGAAGGCTCTTTTCTAAAAGAGTGTTGCTTTACTATAACTGTCAGGAAAGCGATACGCTTGCTATGTCACGCTTTAGCGTACAAATGTAATTTCCCTGACCACGTGCTTGTTCGGTTCATGGACAGTAGAAAGGCAGAAAAGTTTACGAAAACAGCCTATTGAAAAAAGCTTTCAACATACTTTCGATCATCCATCACCATATTTTCATGTAAATTTAATTTTCATTTAAATGGAGGTGGCAACATGAATGTCTTATTCACGTTTACCGTTCCAAGCGGCGGAGTTGAAACGTTAAATAGACAGCGAAATGAGGCATTAAGCAGAAAAGGGATTAACTGCCATTTTTTGTATCGACAAAAAGGATCTGGTCTCCAAAACAACATCAATGCCCCTATCTTTATTTCAAATGACGATTCCGAAATCAAATCAATTATTATGAATGGAAATTATATAGCAATCATCGTCGGCTATGATTTGTTATTAATGAAAAAAATTCGTGAATTCGGGTATAAAGGAATTGTTATATATGATAATCAAGGAATTGGAAAAAGAAAGGAATATATAGATATTTATATAAAAAAACATGCTCGTTCCTTCATCAACAATTATTGTGATGCCATATTATGTCCGAACACGCCTCATCTCGTTCAAGCATTTAAAAAATATTTTCCACATAAAAAGCTTTTTTATTTTCATAACTGTATCAATTCGGAAACATTTAAATATCAAAAACATCCAAAAAAAGAATCACCGATTATTGGCTGGGTAGGAAGACTTGAAGAAAATAAAAATTGGAGAGATTTTCTCGAAATTGGAAGTCTTTTAATTCAAGAAAATCCTTCCATCCAGCTTTGGATGTTTGAAGATGATTCCTTATCCTATCCCTCACAAAGAAATGCGTTTGAACAAAAGGTTCACGAGCTGAAAATCATAGAACACTTGACGGTATATCAGAACGAGCCGCATCACAAAATGGCTGATTACTATTCGATCATTGGGGATTCAGGGGGATTTTTATGCTCCACTTCAAAAGTAGAAGGATTCGGTTATGCTGTGCTTGAAGCGATGCTTTGCCGATGCCCTGTCCTTGCTACCGATTCTGATGGAGTTAAAAGCTTTATAACACATAATGAGACAGGTAAATTTTTTGAATTTGGAAATATAGAACAAGCTGTACAAGAAGCCAAACAATTAATGAAGGATCGATCTTTACGGGAAAAGATCATTGAGGCTGGGGTTCAGCATATTCAAGAAAATTTTTCTCTTGAACAATACGCTATTCATTTTACGAACATGATCGAAAACCTGCAATAAACTTAATGGCAGGGGGATGAGCGTATATTCCCCTGCCACTGTATTTACAAAGAACACTTTATACTAACAATGATCATAACATTAAATCGTTTGAAAAAACTCTTTTATCGCCTTTATTACTTTATCCTGTTCCATTTGATCCATCAATGGGTATATGGGAAGTGCTAAAATCTTGTTTGAAATTTTCTCAGCTATTGGAAAATCCCCTTTTTTATAGTTTAAATTTAAAAAAGCTTGTTGAAGGTGGAGAGGAATCGGGTAATAAATTGCTGTTGCAATGTTTTGACGGATTAAATAAGAGGCTAATTCATCGCGATTGTCTAATTCTATGCAATATTGATGAAAGGTATGTGTTCGATTTAAATATATAGATGGCGTCTTAACGAATTGGTTTAATTCTTCCGTATACCTTCTCGCAATTTCTCTCCTTTTGATTAAGAAATCATCTAAATACTTTAATTTTTCGAGTAAAATGGCTGCTTGCAATTCATCTAGCCGGCTATTGTACCCAATTGTCGAGTGCTTATATTTATTGTTTTTTTCACTTCCATGATTTCGTAATTCACAAATTTTTTCATAAACATCTTGTGAATTGGTTACGACCATTCCCCCATCTCCGACCCCCCCTAAATTTTTCGAAGGATAAAAAGAAAAACAACCTACATCTCCTATTGCCCCTACTCTTTTCCCTTTATATTCTGTTCCGATTGCTTGACAGGCATCTTCAATGACTCGTAATCCATATTCTTTCGCAATTTGCATGATCTCATCCATATTTGCAGCATGACCAAATAAATGAACGACGATGATTGCTTTTGTTTTTGCGTTTAAAGCATTGTAAATGTTCGATGGCTGAATATGATACGTGTTTGGGTTAATATCGACAAAAACAGGTTTGGCTCCGACCCGAACAATGGCCTCCGCTGTCGCAAAAAACGTAAATGGAGTTGTAATGACTTCATCCCCTTCTCCTATTCCTAGTGCTTCAAGTGATAAAACAAGAGCATCCGTTCCGCTCGCAACTCCTGCACCATAAGCAGCCTCTACATAGCGTGATACCTTTGATTCAAGCTCTTTCCCTTTATTTCCTAAAATATATGAACCGCTTTCTAATACTTCTTGAACTGCTTTATAAATAGGATCTCTTAAAAGATCCATTTCTTTTTTCAAATGAACCATTGGGATCTTTTGTTTTCGTCTTCTCTCGTTCACTTACAGTCCAACTCCTTTATAACGAATCCCTAAACTTTCGATCTGTTCTCTAGGAAGTACATTCCGTCCGTCGAATACAAGTTTACAGTTAGTAAATGGATCAAACGTTAAATGTTTATAACGATCATGGTAGGCTTGCAACACTACAACATCGATTGTTTTGACGATTTGGTGATCGACTGATATTGGGATGACTCCAAACGAAGCGATTTCTTTATCCGTAAATAAAGGATCGTGGACGAAAACGTTGGCTTTTTTTTGCTTAAAGTTTTCAATTAAAAGCAATGTAGAAGATTTTGTCGTTTCCTTCACGTTTTCACGAAAGGCTAATCCTAAGATTAGAATATTTTGATTTTCTAAGCTTCCTACTTCTTCTTCAATGACGTCAACGGCATATTTTGCCATCTGATCATTGATTTCTCTAGCTTTCGTAATTAAACCTTCCTTTAGGCCACGATTTATGAAGAAGTAAGGGTATACTGGAATGCAATGTCCACCTACTCCGACTCCTGGATGATGTAAATGGCAAAAAGGCTGACTGTTTCCTGCTTGTATGACATCTAAAATATTGACGTTATGTTGATCAGCAAACATTGCCAGTTCATTTGCTAAAGCAATATTTACATCGCGGTAAACAGATTCAGCTACCTTCGCAAATTCTGCCGTTTCTAGGTTCTTCACATTAATGACAGAACCATTTAGTGCTTTTTTATAAAAGGTCGCGGCTAATTCAAGGCTTTCCTTGTTTATTCCGCCAACTATTTTTGGATAGTTTTTTAAATCTTGTAAAATCCGATTCGAATAAACCCTTTCAGGACTATAAGCTAAATAAAAGTCTACTCCCATTTTTAACCCAGATATTTCTTCGATTTTTTTTCCAAAGCGGTTTCTAGTATCTCCAGTTGGAACCGTTGTTTCAAATATCACTAATGTTCCCTTTTGAATCCCTCTCGCAATCTCTAAAACCGCTCTGTCAATGTATTGGTAATCTACTTGATCATTTTCATCAATTAACACAGGAACAATTACGACAACGACATCAGACTTCCTAACAGCTTGAGCAGTATTTGTGGTCGCTTTTAATGAATTCTTTTTATATGCGTCTTTCACTAATTGATCGATTCCGGGCTCATTCAATAAATGAGATTTTCCTTGATTGACGTGTCGCACAACCTCCTCATTAATATCTACTCCGATCACTTCAAAGCCATTGTTTGCAAAAACGGCTGCCAATGGTAAGCCAATTTTCCCCAAGCCGACAACAGTAACTGTTTTCAAGTTGTTCATTGGTTTCTCCTCCGTTAATAACAGAATGATATTTTTTTCATAAAAATATTGTATGTGATGTAATGATAAAGTGTTTCAAGAAAACTGTTTATTGTAAGGGGAGATGGCCATGTCTAATAAGCTGAAAATCTTAATATTTATTAAGCAGTTTTGGAAGGAATTAGCCAAGCATAGAGGGAAATATGACTTTGTAAAATCCATTGAAGAGTTTGCGGATGTGATCTATTGGACGAAAGATGGAGATGCCGTGCAAATCTTAAAATATTTAGAAACGAGACATCATTTTAAACCTGATTTTTTGTTCATGTACGATCATGTTTATCAAGCTTTTGCTCCAAATATATATGGACTGGATCAACTCAAAATTCCAAAAGGATATTATGTGATGGATGTTTACTTTCCGGCAAGTAAGAAGCTTCGTGAAGATTTTATGAAACAAAATCATATAGATTTAGTATTTTCCGTTACGAAACAAGCCTTTCTTAAACAATTTCCACAATATAAAGAAAAATTTAGATGGCTGCCGTTTTCAATTAACGTAGATATTTATAAAGATTATCAGCAGCCAAAAACAATGAACTATTTATTAATGGGATTAGTCCATTATCCGAAAGCAGGAACTTATCCATTTCGTGAAGCTGTTTTAAAACAAATGAAAAACGAAAAAGGTTTTGTCTATTATCAACATCCTGGCCATTTAGTGAAATATGAAGATGATGCTTATGTGAATGAGAAATATGCAAAGGAAATAAATCGAGCGAAAATATTTTTTACTTGCGGCAGTATATATCAATATCCTGTGTTAAAGTTTTTTGAGGCTCCAGCCTGTCATACACTGCTTTTGGCAGAAGCAAACGACGATATATACGAACTCGGCTTTAAGGATCGCGTCCATTTTGTTGCATGCGATGAAAAAAATGTTTATGAAAAAGCAAAATATTATTTACAACATAATTTAGAAAGAGAACGAATAACAAAGAGCGGATATGAGTTTATCCATGCTCATCATACAAATAGAAAAAGAGCGATGCAGTTCATTGATTATATCAATCGCTTTTTAGATATGAGAAGTGAGAGGTGAGACTTGAATTAAACGGCAAGCCCACTGATTGTCTTATCACAATCATGACGAAAAGTGCCATTTTCGTCCAAGTGATCAAAAGAGCAAAGTTTGCAAAAACAGCCTTTTATCATTTCCTTAAGAACAAAAGCGCAGGGCGTTCGCTAAAGCGGCGCACAAACTAAGACCTTTCAGTAGGAGATAAAGGAAACTCAGGCGATCGTTGAGTCGATGTTGACTTATCGTACAGATGAAATGGGAAGTTTGCTAGCCGCTAACGCCCGGAGCTAGACAAAAAACCAACGATGAACAATGTTGTCCACAAGTTGTACCTAAACAACAAAAAAAGATCCTCCTCTTAGATGATAAAAGAAGGAGCTCCTTCGTTTATATTATTCCTTTAAAGAATTAGTAAAATATGAAGTCCATAATGCTTCAACATCCTTCAATACTTTCTCGCCTGTAATCGAATGAAGGGCATGTAATAAATAAATATGAATGGCATGATAATAGCCTGCAATTTTAGGTTCTCTATTATAGATGATGTGTGATAAATCATAGGTTGAATAACCGCCGATATCATAATACTTTAAAATATTTTTTAACGTTTGGATTCCTTGCTTAAAGTTATTTTCCGCTAACAATGAATAGTCAGCATTGTTTTTGTTTGCTACCTTCCACCAATCATATAGCCCTAACAACGTAAATTGAAATCCATTTAACGTATAAGCAGGAGGGGTAATCGGGTACTCTTCAAAGAAAATATAATTTGTGAGTGAGGGATGTAAATGAGCTAACGAATCCATTACCCCTCCTTTAGAAATAGGCGTTAATAAAAATTTTAAACATCGATTGCCCGCCTCTAAATATTTCGTTTGCCGAGAAAGATGGTATGCCCGCGCAAAAACACTTAACGCTTGACCTTGAGCCATTCCGGAAACCCAACCTGACTTTAGTTTTTGTAAATAGTATGAAAATGTAAAGGAATATGGAAGGGAACCATTAGCAGATTGCATGGAAAGCAGTAAATCTGCACAATGAAAGAAGGTTTGCAGCGTAGATTCTCCGTGCAAATATTTCCCATACATCGTAAGGGCATATTGTGATGTCGTGACTGGATTATAATAAAACCGATTACCGTGTTTAACGATTGGAATTCCTTTCTGATTATATTTCAACGTTCTCGATTGTCTAAATTTCTTATGACTCCCCCAATTTAAATAATCTCCTATCGGATCATATTCTTGTAGATATACACGGTAATTTAACCTTTCTTTATTTGTATATTTATCAAAAGCTTCTAATATCATCTTCTTATAATCTGGCTTTAATTTCACCTTTGGCCAATTTTCCATGATCATTCCCCTTCACAGCAAATTTATTCGATTCATCATTCGTTTTTTGAATCATTCAATAAAATCGTATCCATGATGCTAGCTAACATCTTCGTTTGCTCTTTCCGGTTATATTTTTCAATTTCATATTGATTAGGGGAAATGTTGAGATTCCCCAATTTCCATTGTTTTAAAAAATATTGAATGTAAGGGATCGCTGTTTTTGGATATTGTGAATCAATGACAATGCCTGTTTGCGTATTTCGAATAATATTTGCAGCAACGCCATTTGGGGGAACGATTGCAAGAATTGGCTTATTTAAGTTAATTAATTCAAAAATTTTGCTCGTTACCGTTTGTTCCCCTTCCTTTGGACTAATGAAAAGCAAGAATAAATCGGCTGCAGCCGCCTCGTTTAAAGCTGATAAATGGTTTACATACCCAGTATTCCTAGTGATTTCTTTTACGTGTAAGCCGATTTGACAAAGCGGATCTCCAACCATTAATAGTTCTATTTCATCTTGTTTTAAAATTTTTTTCGCAAGCGACTGATCTAAAATTTGAAAAAATTGCTGAGCTAAAGCTCTCCGCATTCCATATAAAGAACCCATATAACAAATCGTAAGCTTCTTATTTCTTTTTCTTTTATTGAAATTTAAGTGTCGAAAGTCCATAGGATCGTAACCATTCATGATTGTAAAAAATTTTTCTTTAGACTCTAATCCTGACAATTCATAAAGAATATTCGTAATTTGTTCGCTAACAGATATTACTCCATCGGCATTTGTTAAAACTTGTTTTTCGAATTTTTGATTTATACGAATCACTTCATGTGAATATTTATTGACAATATAAGGATTGGTTGTCCATTCATCTCGAAAATCTGCCACCCATGGTGTCCCCGTCATTTCCTTTATTTTCATGGCAACAAGATGGGAGAGATAAGGGGAAGCTGTTGAATAAATCATATTTATTTTTT
The DNA here is from genome assembly GCA_030812955.1 of Bacillus alveayuensis. Taxonomy (GTDB): domain Bacteria; phylum Bacillota; class Bacilli; order Bacillales; family Aeribacillaceae; genus Bacillus_CB; species Bacillus_CB alveayuensis. The sequence goes on along the minus strand of JAUSTR010000004.1, from coordinate 197,741 downwards.
CTTTTTCCATTGTTTCAAGACCTAGCTTTAAAGCTTCAGGATACCAGCCTGTTTGAAAATCTTCATTTCTGACAAGAGGAATTTTCGGCAAATCTTCACTTGAAGGAACTCGAATGATTTGGCAGTTTTTAGGAATTTCATTTAGCATCGCAGGATCTTTGCGGTGATAATTTGAGGATTGTGGAGCTAATACAATTGGCTGCCACCCATAAAGTGAAAGATATTTGACAAATTTCACAGACCTCTGACTCATTCCAAGTGGAGGAAAGAAATAACAAATACATAATACTTTTTTCATTTCATAACCTCTTTCAATTATATATTTACAGGTTTTCTCTACTAACATTAGTGGGAAATGAAAAAGCTTTACGAATGTATTTTATGTTTATATACTGTCACCAATTGACGGGCAATCCTTTGAGCTGTATGGTGTTTCAAGGCATACTGACGGCTTTTTACACCTAGCTCATAACGGAGCTTAGGATTGATTAACAGATGATAAAGTGTTTGCTCAATCGTATGAGGAGAAGCTGACAGAATAGGTAAATCCGGTGGATATTTCTGTTTTAAATCATCGCGAATATAGGCGATGACAGGCTTGCCTAATAACATGCTTTCAATTGCAAATGTAGCATATATGCCAAGTTGAAGCTGATCAATGACAATGTCGGCTTTTTTATAATATTCTAATGCCTGTGCGTTCGACATATTTTCAATGAGAACATATTCAAAATCTATGGAATTTTTCAATTGTTGAACAGCTTTATGAATATGCTCTGTACCTTTCAAGCGACGGTCGCTTGGCGCGTGAATCACAACTGGTTTTCCCTTTTGTACTGATGGGTAAAATGGAGTAAACTTGCTATGATCAACCGATATTCGTATAATATATATTTTTTTGAAATATCCATATACATACTCTAATAGTTCATGGTCTGGAACAATGGCTGTATCAAAATAATTGGAAAGCAGTTCTAATCTTGAAATGATTAAATTTTCATCCGTCATTTTGGCAACAGCAAATGGATTGTTTCTCTTTGCAATGGAAAGTCTTCGTACTTCTGACCCCCAAAAATTCATGACCATCTTTTTTTGATGATATTTTAAGAAAGGAAGGTCTTTATAAGCATATTCCGTGAAGGTTTGGCCCCCATGAAAATGAAAAAGGTCATAATGATTTATATTTTTTTTACAAAATTGAAGCATAGCTCCTTCCTTTTTAAATAATGGATATTGTATTAAGGGGGAAGGAATGTCGGTGGGATATTTATATTTCGAAGAGGAAGGATAACTGCAAAAGGATGTATTTACACCTAATTTTTTTAAAGCAAGAGCTTGTGTGCTCATTTGGCCGCCAGGATTATACGGTAAATGAAGAATACGTCCTAATTCATCGGGGTTGACATGCTGCGCTTCTTCTGGCTCTATAACGATACTTTTTACTTTGGACATACATTTCATCCTTTCGAGAGGTAAGTATGAATTAAAATTTAGACAATGCCTGTTGAACCTTCAAAATGTTTTTTTGGTCCTCTTTTGTATAATCAGAAGCGTGTTTTAAGCCACCAAGACCATTGGCAACACCAACAATTTGCGTCGGATTCACCACTTTATCAACAACTATATCGCCATCTTCACCGATTACACCGCCTGACACAATCACAACACCGTCAATCACTTCTCTCCCCTGAATTTCTTTTAAAAAAACATTGACGTTATCAAATAATGGCAATAACGTGTAGGCAAAGCCTAAACGTACATCTAATCGATAGCAATTTAAACATTTTTCCGTTCTCTTTTTGTAAAAATCTTTGCTAAAATTGTTGATCCCCCCATCTAAAACAAAAGCTTTATTTTTTAAAGATGGGATCATTTTCTCATCTATTATTTCTTCAGCCGATATAAAAGAAATGATGCCATCAAAATAATTTGAAAAGCTTATTTTTTGTAAAGGAGTAATTTTGGAACCCGTATATTTCGGAAGGATGGAGTTTAACGCTGCACTAATCGATTCCACCTTTTGAACATTTCTTGAATATAAATATACTTTCGCCCCCCTCTCTGCTAAACGCAAGGCTAATTTTGTACCGATATTTCCAACTCCATAAATTAATAAATGCCGATCATGAAGAAAGTGATGAAAATAATTTAAGATGAATAAATCGCAAGCTTCTAGTGTAGCATCATTTGGTTTATAAGGCACAAGCTTGCTCGTTTTGATCATTTGTTGCGCTATTTTCATTAAATCAACGTTTTTTTTCGCCTCCACATCGATAAATATATACTTTACTTTATTATCTAACAGTTTTAAGCATTCTTTGGCTGCATGTTCATTCGAAACAAGGAAATTAATAGCCTCAAACCCGAAAGCACTTCTGCGGGGCAAAATAGCAAAATCGTTTGAACGTCGTGATGTCATGCCGATTGTGGCGATCGTTTTTTCCCCTTTGTTGATCACATGCTGTACTTCTTGAAGAATTTGGGATTGATTCATTTACTCCCCCCTAACAAGCACTAGTAACTTGAAGGATTGTTTTCTTGTATGTGTAAAATGGGAATTATTTTTTTTACATCCATATGTGTAAGATTCAAATAGAATACCGATCTTTTATTTTTTGTCATCATCTTTCTTTTCACTAGAAATATTTTTTTGGAGCATTTCAGATAGGAAGGAGCGAATTTGATCTTGGCTCGCAAAAAGCAATTGTTCAAGCTCAGTTAAATACGCTTCCATATCAAAATTAGGCTTCTTTTTCGGAATAGCAATGACGATTTTAGGGTGAACGGTCGGCATGATTTCTTCATGCTCATAAAATAAGTCTTCTTTTAGTTTTTCCCCCGGACGAATTCCAGTAAATTGGATTGGTATATCTATGTGCGGTTCAAAACCTGATAATCGAATTAAATTTTTTGCGATATCTACAATTTTTACTGGTTCTCCCATATCCAGTACAAATACTTCCCCCCCATTCGATAAACTGCCAGCTTCTAATACTAGCTGTACAGCTTCTGGAATCGTCATAAAGTACCGCACCATATCGGGATGTGTGACCGTTACAGGACCACCAGCTTCAATTTGCTTCTTAAAAATTGGAATGACGCTCCCGCGGCTTTCTAAAACATTCCCGAACCTAACAATCGAAAATTTCGTTGAACTTTTTTCTGAAAATTGCTGGATAATCAATTCTCCGATACGTTTTGTCATCCCCATTACATTAATGGGATAAACGGCTTTATCGGTTGAGATATATACAAATCGTTCGACTCCGATATGACTTGCCGCTTGTGCAACATGCAAAGTGCCAAAAACATTATTTCGCACCGCTATTTCTATATTGGCTTCCATTAAAGGAACATGTTTATGCGCTGCTGCATGAAAGACGATATCCGGTTGAAAATGATTGAATACTTTTTCGATCCCTGACTTATTTTGTATATCTTCAATCACTAAAAATGACTCAATTTGAGGAAATTTCTCTTTTAGCGGCATTCCTATTTGAAAGATGCTATTTTCTCCATGGCCTACTAGTATTATATTTTTTGGATCATATTGGGCAACTTGCAAAACAAGCTCGCTGCCGATCGATCCGCCCGCTCCCGTAATGAGAACGGATTTATTTCGAATATAGTTATTTATTCGAGAGGTAGGCTTCATGATTTCTCTGCCAATCAAGTCTTTTACATTAACCTCTCTAATTTCATTGACTGAAAGTTGTCCGTGAATGACATCCCTGACACGAGGCAAAATTTTCACATGAACAGAAGTTTGTTTGCATATTTTAACAATGTCTAATATATAAGATTTCTCTACAGAAGGCATGGCAATAATAACATCTGATATACGATAAGTTTTAATTAAATAACGAATATCATTTTTTGTTCCTAAAACAGGGATGCCAAAAATCTCCATATTTTGTTTCATTGGGTTATCATCTACAAAGCCAATTAGTGTATAATCAAGCTCTTTTGACAAAAGAATCTGTCTTGCTACCATCGTCCCGGCATCTCCTGCCCCAACAATTAATGTTCTTTTATGTGGTGACACATGGGAATAAACCGATTCTTTACGAAGAATCCAAATCAATCGAAAAGCAGCGACAAGACTTAATGAAATCATCCATAATAAGATTAAAAATATAATTAAAAATTGTTCTTTTAATATAATAGAGAAATAAATTGTAAATAAACAAATGGATAACGTTAACGCTTTTGCAACATTTTGAATTTCGCGAAGACCGCTGTAATACCATAATGTTTTATACGATTTCATACTTAATAAGCAAATATAGGAAAATAATACATAAACAATTAAAGAGATTGTATCTACCTTATTTAAAAATATTGCCTCTATATTTCTGTCCATAACTAAGTATGAACTGAAAGAAAAGCTAATCAATAGCAAAACCATATCTATGAATGAAACGAGCATCATCCTGATCTTATAGGTCATTCTTTCTCTCCCCCCAGAAGACTAATCATTTCTATACTATTCACGGGTATGTCTGTTGGTTTAGGACAAATAACCTTTTGTCTTTCAAAAAAATTTTTTCATAATGTTTGATTTTTCATATTTGTGGCATGAATATTTGTCATTGCTCCTTTTAATTTTTCATATGATGAACTATCCAATCAAAAAATAAATTTTCGATTTTTGAGGGGGAACAACCTTGAAAATTTTAACTGTCGTAGGAGCAAGGCCTCAATTTATTAAGGCTAGTATGATCTCTTTACAAATAAAAAAAAATTCAAATATGAAAGAAATCATGGTACATACAGGCCAGCATTATGATGACAATATGTCCAATATTTTTTTTCATCAGCTTAAGCTCCCAAAACCTGATTATAACTTAGCTGTCGGTTCAGATACTCACAGCAAACAAACCGCCAAAATGCTGTCAAAACTTGAAGACATTCTTCTGTTGGAAAAACCTGACATTGTCTTCGTTTATGGTGATACAAATTCCACTTTGGCAGGAAGCTTAGCTGCAGCGAAACTTCATTATCCGATTGCACATGTAGAATCTGGTTTGCGAAGCTATAATAAAAAAATGCCTGAAGAAATTAATCGAGTCATAACAGATCACCTTTCCACTTGGCTTTTTTGTCCTTCCCAGACAGCCGTTGAAAATTTGCGGCTAGAAGGGATTACAAAGGGAGTTTACCTTACAGGGGACATTATGGTGGATGCGATCATACACTTTCGTTCGTTTGCTAAAAAATATTCCAATATCTTAACAAAACTTAATCTTTCTCCAAAAGAATATTATCTTGTCACCATTCATCGTGCAGAAAATACAGATGACCCAAAACGGTTAGCAGCTATCATTGAGGCATTACGACAGCTGGATCGAAAAGTAGTATTCCCTTTACACCCAAGAACGAAAAACCGGATAAAACAATGGGATTTAACTGATCTCCTTTCACATCCGAATATTTTAACAACTGAGCCAATAAATTATTTTGATATGTTGATAATCGAAAATGAGGCAAAAGTTATTTTGACTGATTCAGGGGGAATTCAAAAAGAGGCCTATCTGCTACAAGTTCCATGTATCACGATCAGAGATGAAACAGAATGGGTTGAAACAGTCCAATCAGGATGGAATCAACTAACTTCAGCTAATACGCAAAATATTTTAAATACATTATTCAATATGAAAATACCGAAAGAATATCCTCATTTGTTCGGGGATGGTCATACAAAAGAAAAAATCATCGACATATTAACAAATCGTAAAAGATAAGATTTTCTCCATCTATATAAGTTGTAGCAAAGAATTTCCATGCTATTGGTTTCGTACAGGTGTGTTAATGATCCAGTGAACAGCGCTCGATCCCTCGCTTTTCTGCCTCAGTCGGCAAGCTATTTGCTTGCCGACGGGCATGCTTTAGCATGCCCTCCTCGAACAATGAACGCTTTGCGGGTAAATACATTTACTCGCCGGCGTTCTTGTTCGAGGGGAGAGGCAGAAAAGCTTGTGTTGAGTCCATATCATCCCGTATTTGGTATATTTACGACAAATTTGATGTAAAACAAAATTTCAATTTATATAAACTTTACTAGTAAGATAAGCTTCTTGTTTATTGATATGTTCAACTATAGATCTTTCCTTTTAAATGACGAAAACCCACCTAATGTGGGTTTTGACGATTTTGTAAAAAGAAATAGTGTAATAGAATGCTGATAAATTGAATTCCATCAAATGCGAGCAAAACAAAATTCTCCATGGTGATATCCATGTTCATTCCATCAATAGCCTCTATTTATATAAAATGATGTAGATGAGCAAATTCCCTAACATATATTTACATCCAAACAAAAAAGGAGACAGGAATCCAACTCCTTGGTTAGATTAGATGCGCTACCAACTACCTACAAGGAGTTTCATGTCTCATGAGTAGATTAGCACATCATCAAGGAATCCACAAATTTTCACAACGTTTGGTCATTTCTCTTGTTTCCTATCTAATTTATGTCCTTTATTAGTCCTATGAAGGACCTTTCTTATGTTTTCTATCTTCATTATGTCCTTCATTAATCGAATGAAGGACACTTCTTATGCTTTCTATCTTATTTATGTCCTTCAAAAGCCTCATGACGGACATTCATCATCTACATTTGCTTCTTTTTGGACTTCATCTCCCCCTGAAGCTATGGATACCGTGTTCGCGAATGTCAAGTAATGAAACGGTATTGGATTTTTGTACAACTTGCTTATGTGTATAGTATGTTCGAATCCAAAAGCAATTTTTCGGATGTGCTCGATCTCCAGCGTAAGAGAAAAGGACATAGTCTCATGGAGTTCATTTACCATGCGGCGAAACAAAATATTCCCATTGATGCCGTGAAAAAACAGCTCCACGTGATATAAGGGGTAACCTGTTTGTTTTTTTATTTGTAATTATTGTAATCAGAATTGCTCAACTACAGTAAAATGATTCATTTTTGTAATTTCTTAGCCGATACACCGACAACGACCTCATTATTTCGAACATCTTTCGTCACGACAGATCCAGCCCCGACAATCCCTTTTTCTCCAATCATAACTCCTGGCAAAAGGGTTGCATTATTTCCGATTTTCGCTCCTTCTTTAATAATAGGGCCTTTTAATTCATATTCTTTAGCCCCCATATATTTATCATTAGACATGGACACACATGGTCCAATAAAGACATCATCCTCTATGACGGTATCTCCAGTTATATAGGCCAATGTTTGAATGGTACACCTTTTTCCGATTTTCGTATTGAGCTCGATGATTGAGCCTCTACCAACAACTGTTCCCTCTTCGATTTGTACATTTTCTCGAATGCTAGCATGATCAGCGATAAAAACATGCTTCCCAATTTCTGTGCTTGAATATATGGTCACAAGATTGCCGATCGTTGCATAATCTTGAATGATTAATGATTCGTTTTTTTCCTGTATGTTTCTCATTCTTTTATTTCCACCTGGTTTAATGCCTAAAACACAATTACAGCCGATCGTGACATGATCACCAACATGTGTATGCTTTAAAACGACCGTATTATCGCCAATTTTTACATTTTCCCCAATACGGACCCCTTCTTCGATAATGACATTTTTCCCGATGCTTGAGCTTTTAGGAATTTGATTTTTCAAAATAAACTCCTCCGTTTTCAAAGCCTTAATCAAATGTTTTCTTTTCTATTTTATGCATAGCAAGAGATATTGTTTACCAGGCGTGTTGATTAACCAATAATAACTAGTTGAGATGGCTCTTTTCTAGCTTTTCTGCCGGAGTCGGCAAGCGAATCGCTTGTCGACTGGCATGCTATACGCATGCCCTTCTCGAACAAGAACGCCAGCGGCCAAATGAATTTGCCCGCTGGCGTTCTTGTTCGGGGGATGTGGAAGAAAAGCTTGTGTTCAGCCATACGATTCTGTATGTTTAAGTAAAATAATGGATAATCAACACTTGTAATTGTTTACTTCACTAAAATAGATGAATTGATGAAATCCCTGCATCCATGACATTTACCAGTGTTCATTTTTTTTGTGATGAATAAGATAACTTAAAAAACATAACATTATAGGTGATCTAACATGAGAGTCGGCGTGATCGGCACAGGAGTGATGGGGGAAAACCATGTGCGTGTTTACTCATCCTTAGCCCATGATTGTGAATTAATTGGAGTTTATGATATAGATAAAAATAGAGCCAATCAAGTTGCCAATCAATACAAAATCAATAGCTTTGCAAATCTTGATGATCTACTTCAGCAAGTTGACGCTGTCAGCATTGCTGTTCCTACTATCTATCATTATGAAATCGGATTACGGTGCATTCAAAATAAAGTCCACATTTTAATGGAAAAACCGATTACAAGCACCGTATATCAAGCAAAAGATTTAATAAAAAAAGCAAACGAAGCTGGAGTTATTTTACAAGTTGGGCATATAGAGTTATATAATCCCACCATCGAAGTTTTAAAAAAAATTGTTGAAAATGAAGAAGTGATCTCTATAGATATACACAGAATGAGTCCTTCTCTTCCACGAAACAAAAAGATCGATGTTGTTCAAGATTTAATGATTCATGATATTTATATTTTATACGAATTGTTAAATGATCAGATTGAACATTTTTATGCATTAGGAAAAATATTCGAAAATACGACAAAGCATGCAATGGTTATTTCTAAATTTAAAAGTGGAGTGATTGCTCAATTAACATCAAGCTTTCAAACAGAAGAGAAAATCCGAACAATTCGAATTAACACGAAAAAAGCGTTTATTCAAGCAGATTTATTAGATAAAAAAATTTTGATAACACGGTCCACTAACTTTTATTTCGACCATTTAAAGGCAAAATACAGTCAACAAAATATTATCGAAAAAATTGTGATTCCTGAAAAAGAGCCATTAAAATTACAACTTTTGGATTTTATAACATGCACCAAAAACAAAACAACTCCAACAGTTACCGGCGAAGATGGATTAACAGCCCTCTGTATGACAAATCAAATTATTCAGTTTATTAAGGATCATCATAAAACATAATTTGCGGTTAGAAATTCAATAACCCTTCATAGGATCCCCTTTAAGGTAGACTGAAAAATGAGGTTATTAATATTGATGTTTTTCGTCTACTTAGGAGGGGATTTTTATCGTGTAGGAATGTGAGTTTTTTTGTGAAAAGATTTCATTTTGTATCTCTGTTAACAGCAATTTATAAGAATTCATGTTAAAATAAATGGAAACGCTTAAAATATACAAACAACTTCATGGGGGAATCAAAGTGGTCCAAAAAATAGCTCCAATTCAAGAAGAAACAATTTTTAGCCAACAATTAGAAGGGGAAGTCCAACTTTTGATTTATTTGCCGACGACTTTTTCGCCGCTATATAAGTATCATTTGCTTATTGTCCAAGATGGAGCAGATTATTTTAAATTTGGCAGGATTGCGCGGTTTACTGAAGAATTATTAAATAATAAAGAAATAGAAAACGTTATCATTATTGGAATTCCTTATAAAAATGTTCAAGATCGCCGCCGCAAATATCATCCAGAAGGAGAGCAATTCGATGCTTACATCCGTTTTTTAGCGCATGAGCTTGCCCCTTATTTAGATGAGAAGTTTCCAACCCTTCATATGGGACATGGGCGTGCTTTAATTGGAGATTCACTGGCAGCTACTGTGTCTTTAATGGCTGCGCTCAGTTATCCAAATACATTTGGAAAAGTGATCATGCAATCGCCATTCGTCAATGAAAAAGTGATTCATGCGGTAAAAGAGTTTCAAACTCCATCTTTATTATCTATCTATCATCAAATTGGGAAAAAAGAAACAGAAGTTGAGACAACAAATGGGGAAGTGAGAGACTTTATTACACCGAACCGCAAGCTCCACGAATTAATGGAGGAAAAAGGGTTTCCTGTTATATATGAAGAATTTGATGGTGATCATCGTTGGACGTATTGGCAGCCTTTACTTAAAGAGGCATTAAAGAAAATGTTTTAAAAATGTAAAAGGTTAGAAATTTTAATCCATTCAAAAATCATAAAATACTTCTTCCTTTTCATCTGCTATAATGATTTTACAATCATCTATCGAGGAGGTCTCACCATGAAATATGGAATAGTCATTTTCCCATCCAAAAAACTGCAGGATATTGCAAACTCTTATCGGAAACGTTATGATCCACATTATGCACTCGTTCCACCGCATTTAACCTTAAAAGCAGCATTCGAAGCAAATGAGGATCAAATAAATGACATCATCCATGAATTACGAAAAATTGCTAAGCGAGTGAAACCATTTACATTATCTGTTTACAAATTTAGCTCCTTTGCACCTGTTAATAATGTCATTTACTTAAAAGTCGATCCCGTTCCTGAATTAATTCAGTTGCACGAACTGATGCATAATGGGGTTTTAGAAGGACAGCCTGAATATGCCTTTGTTCCACACATCACCATCGGGCAGCAAATGTCTAACGATGAGCATTCAGATGTATTAGGACGTTTAAAAATGCTTGATATTAAACATGAAGAGCAAGTGGATCGCTTCCATATCTTATATCAATTAGAAAATGGTTCATGGACCGTTTATGAAACTTTCCTCTTAGGAGAGGATGAAGATTGATAAAAGCTGTTATTGCAAAAAACAAACCACAATTAGATGATGCCTTAACTGTAAGGCATCAAGTATTTGTGGAGGAACAAAAGGTGCCAATCGAACTAGAAATTGACGAATATGAGGACAAGTCAACACATGTTGTTTTATACGATGATGAAAAGCCAATCGGTGCGGGACGATTTAGAGTCATCGATGATGTTGGAAAGCTTGAAAGAATTTGTGTTTTACCTGAGTACCGTGGAAAAGGTGCGGGTACGATGATCATGGAAAAGCTAGAATCGATTGCAAAAGAAAAAGGATTAAAAACCGTTAAATTAAATGCGCAAACCCACGCAGAAGCTTTTTACCAACGCTTAGGCTACGAAACGGTTTCCGATGTTTTTCCCGATGCTGGTATTCCCCATGTTACGATGGTGAAAACTCTTTAAACCATACATATTTTTATGCCTGCTTTACCGCAGGCTTTTTTTATTTTCAACTGAAAAATAAAGACAATTTAGGCGAATTTATTCTTTCTTCATGAAAACTTTTTTAACATAATTTCGTTCTTTTCTGTAAACGCTATGATTAGCAACCAAAAAAGGTGATGATCATGGAATTTTTACATATTGGCATTGATTTATTTTTTGGCTTTATCTCCCTGTTTTTTGTGACAAAAATATTAGGAAAAACACAATTAAATCAAATTACAACATTTGATTTTATCTCTGCTTTAGTTCTCGGAGAATTAGTAGGAAATGCCGTTTTTGACGAAAAAGATGGTTTTGGAAAAATTATTTTTGCCGTTTTTTTATGGGGGCTGCTCATTTTTATTTTAGAACGGATTACCCAAAAATGGAAAGGTTCAAGAGCATTTCTTGAAGGACAGCCTACGATTGTCATTAATAGAGGAAAAATCTTAAAAAAGCAAATGAAGGAAAATAAATTAGACATTAATCAATTACAACATTTATTACGGTCAAAAGGAGCTTTTTCTATTAAAGAGGTCGAATATGCCATATTGGAAACCGATGGAACGATCAGTGTATTAAAGAAACCACCGTACGATTATCCCCTTCGCCAAGATTTTCAAATTCATGGAACAAATGTCTACTTAACGAGAACGTTTATTATTGATGGCGAAGTTGTCTGGGACAATGTAAAAGAAGCTGGTTTCAATGAAAATTGGCTAGTAAAGGAGTTGCAAAAGCACAATATTCATCGCTATGAAGATGTTTTTTATGCAGAATGGAATGAAAAGGAAGGCTTACACGTACAAACGTACGAGTAAGCCTCAGACTGCCCGCAAACGCTTGTATTCTTTGTTACTTCGCCCGCATCGTGCTTCATTACCGTACTTGGTAACTCCGCTCCTCATCGGGATTGTGCCTCGAGACATGAGTTTTCATTCAGCCTGAAAATTCGTTACACGTACAAACGTTGAGTAAGCTTTTTTAGACATATACGTCAATATGAAGCCCTTTACCGATCATCGTTTTGACTTTCTTTGGCATTTTTCTCTCCGCTGGAATATAATCGTATTTTTCTTGATAAGGCTTGTTTTCATTGTATAGTTTATGCGCTGGAAAGTATTTTGCATAATCAAATTTATCTTTCAATATTCTTAGGTGGTAGTCCGTATACGTATAAAAGTGGAAAGGTAAAATATAGCCCACTTCCTCCACCCCCTCTTATATAATGTTCGCCAAAAGTATTGAAAATCCTTGTAAACACTTTAAACGTTCACAACATTTTGCTATGATTAAATTTGTCTTTTCATAAGGCTGTTTTCGTAAACTTTGTTGCTTTTCGACTGTCTATGAACCGAACATAGTACGTGATCGGACAAACCTCATTTGTCCAACCATCGACTTTTGTTCGGTTCACGTCACGCTACAACTGTGTCTCTTGCTTATGACAGCCGAAAAGCTATAGTTAAGCGACAATCTTTTTGAATAGAGCCTTTTATCAATATTCTTACCATATTTTATGTCGTATATTTCATACATATTGACAAATCTTTGATTGAAAGACATTTGGGAGTGTTCACCATTGAAACAAGCAAGATGGAAAAATCGATCGATTGATTTAAAATCCCTACATCGAAGCGAGTATCCATTATTATATAAAGCAGCAAAAAATAGCGAAGTTTTTTGCCTTCATTGTGGAAATGAAGTGGCTCTTTATATTGGAATCCAACGTTCACCGTATTTTTATCATAAAAGTCCTAATGCTGGCCAAAATTGTCATGAAAACATCATGCAACAAAAAGAAGCCCATCAAACGATTATAAAAGAAGAATATGTTGAAACAGGCGGTTTTCGTCTCCCAAAAGAACGAAGCATTCAAAAAGAGGATAATCATCCCGTAGCATCAACATGGAAGCCTACTCGTAAGGCGGTGATCCAAAAGCCTTTTCATATGCATCAATTAAGAAACATTGACGATGAATTTTCACTAGATTCCGATCAGCTAAAAGCTGTTGAGACTACTAATGGTCCTGTTTTAGTGCTTGCAGGTGCTGGAAGCGGAAAAACGAGAGTGTTAGCAGCACGGGCTGTCCGTATGATTAGCCAAAATATAGATCCTCGTTCAATGATGCTCGTTACCTTTACGACAAAAGCAGCACATGAAATGAAAGAGCGAATCGCCGCCTTTTTACAAAAACAGAATATCAATTCTAATCTTCCCCTTACTGGTACATTCCATAGTATTTTTTATCGAATTTTATGTCATCACAATCCAATGTGGAAGGATACGTCACGTTTACTAAAATGGAGTTGGCAGAAGGAGCAATATATTTATCTGAAGCTGCGAGAATTGGGCATAGAAGAAAAGGATTTCCAATTTGATCAAGCTTTTCAGCAAATTAGCTTCTGGAAAAATATGATGATAACACCAGAAAAAGTGACAGCAACGAACGAGTGGGAGCAAAAAATCAAACAAATTTATGAGCACTACGAACACCAAAAAGAACAGCATCATACATTTGATTTTGACGATATGCTGATTAAATGCTATGAGCTTTTTCAAGCAAATCCTAAATTATTAGCAAAATACCAACAAAGATTTCATCATTTCTTTATTGACGAATTTCAAGACATTAATCCTGTGCAATTTCAATTAATGAAAATGTTATCAAACCATTCCCAAAATGTTTTTGCTGTCGGTGATGATGATCAAGCGATTTATAGCTTCCGCGGTAGTGATCCAACCATTATCTTAAATTTTCAAAAAGCTTATCCGTCAGCGAAAATCATTCAGCTGAAAACAAATTATCGTTCCAGTCATGAAATTGTTTCTTGCGCTCAATCTATTATAGAAAAAAACAAAAATCGCTACCGAAAGCAAGTATTTGCACAGTTTCAAAATGAAGAAAAGCCTCTATTTTTCTTTCCATATGATGAGGAAGAAGAAGCAACGATGATTGTCCAAGATATAAAGGAGAAAATAGAACAAGGTGCAAACCCAAATGATTTTGCCATTCTTTATCGAACCCATTCAATGTCACGGGCAATTTTTGAACGATTAAGTGAATCGAGTATGCCCTTCCAGTTAGAAAAGCATTATGAATCCTTTTATGAAAAGAAAATGGTCAAATGCATTTTGGCTTTTTTACGTTTAAGTGTAAATCCTGATGACTTTTTAGCAATGGGCGATTTTCTTTCCGCCATGTTTATTAAACAATCCGTCCTTCAAGATTTAAAGGCGATCACGATTTTACAGGACTGTTCGTTTCTCGAAGCATTGTTAAAATTGGAAGGACTACAAGCCTTTCAAATGGCAAAGCTAAAAAAAGTCAATAAAATTTTACCTACATTAAAAAGGATGAAACCGATTCATGCCCTTGATGTGATTGAAAAAGATTTAGGATTTGCTGATTTTCTTAAAAAACGAGGTCATGAAGGCAATAAAATTGAAAAAGGCTCTGATGAAATTCATGATTTAAAAGTAGTAGCAAAAAACTTCCAAACTGTTCAATCATTTTTAGAACATATTGACCATATAATTGCTAAAACGAAAGATAAGAAAAAGGAGTCAACACCTCATGGAATACAATTAATGACCATCCATCGGGCGAAAGGACTAGAGTTTGAAAACGTGTATATTCTTGCTGCGGTTGATGGCGGTCTTCCGCATGATTTCGCTCTTGAACAATATCGAAATGGTGAGAATGATTCATTAGAGGAGGATCGTCGTTTATTATATGTCGCCATTACACGGGCGAAACGCTTTGTCGCCATTTCAGTATTGGAAACAAGAAGAGGGAAAATGGCCAACCCATCGCGCTTTATCAAACATTTACTTAACTACCACAAATAGACCAGGCTTCTTTAAACCTGGTCCTTTTATTATTTATTCTTTTTATTCATCATGTTTGCAATCGTGTTAAAATCAAGCTGTTCTTTCCCATTGACAATGGATTGAACAATTTTATCTTCTAACTCCTTTGGAACTTTTCGATTTGCCAATTGGGCTACACGCTTAATAACGCCGCGAACTGTTTCTTCATCTTTAAAGTTCGCATTTTGTAAAGAGTTTGCTAATTCAAATACTTCTTTCATGTTAACACCGGTTTTATTTTCTATGTTTTTGAAAAATTTATTATTCATACTTTTTCCACCTCACATGTTGTTTTATATTATGAGTTTTGGATAAAAAGAGTGACAAATAAGCAACAGATATTCGGAAGGCTCTTTTCTAAAAAATTGTTGCTTACTATACTACGGCAAGCGGTATTCTTGCTATGCCACACTTGTAGCGTGAGTTGAAAAGCAACAATGTTTACGAAAGGAAAAACAGAGTCCCCCTTCATGTAGGGTGGACTCTCCATCCTGTTGTCAGCACTCACCTTTATTTACCATTTAATAAAATTTTGTTGTAAAAAATGAATACTTACGGGAGAGGTTTCCCGTAAGGCTTGATTAGTGAACGAAAGAAACACCTACGATGATTAATAAAATGAATAGAACGACGATTAATACGAAGCTGTTGCCATATCCTCCTCCATACCCATACCCATATCCATAGCAGCCATAGCTCATTTCTTTGCACCTCCTCCTTGTTTCTTTACTATAATGTATGTTTTCAAGCATAAAATGGAATAGATACATGTATAAGGCATTCGTGGATTTTTTATGAAACACCTTTAATCAACATAAGAAAACCATTCCTTCCATTTGCCCCGTTGTTTTTGAAGCCATTTTTCCAAATTACTCGCACTTTTTTCCATTTCTTTTTCGAACGTATTTGCTTTCTTCTCTAATTGGGTTAATTCCTGATTTTTTTCAAGCATCCATTGATCACACTTTTTTTGCACTTGGTCGTGCTCCCTATAAACCTCTTGGAACCATTTTGATAATTCTTTTTCAAATTTATCCATTTGATCACCACCTGAATTCCAAACAAAAATCCCCAATGGAGGGGATTAAGTTCGTTTTACATATTTTGTCCCACAACCGCATCCACCTTTTTTCTTTTTTAAAGAAGGTTTCTGCTGCTTTCGGGAAGAGCTATACACTACTGATGAATGATTTTTTTGAGAAATCCTTCTCATTTTTCATCTCCCCTTCTTGCTTTTAGCATATGAAAAGGAAAATCTTTTTGATGTCAGCAAAACAACTATCTTTTCGTTATTTTTTCGGATTCCTCATTTGCGATTTTAAATTGTTTATAAACCAAGAATCAGTTGAGTCGCTGTTTTCCATGATCATCTCTTTTTCTTCCAGCTTTTTTAATCTTTCCTTTAACTCCTTATTCTCCTTTACTAATTGATCATAATGGTCAAGATTGATTTTTTCGTATTTTGAAAGCAGTTCCTTTAAAACAATATTTTCACTTTCTAATTGTTCAACTCGTTTCACATTCATATTTGTCCGATTTTCTTCATAATCCATCAGCTTTGCTTGTGCACGTGCGAGTTCAGCCTGCAAGTGCTTGATTCTTCCCTTCAATATTTTAATGGTTTCAGATTCTTTTTTATTCAATGAAATCCACTCCCTCTTTTCTTTTTTTAAGGCTTTTTTCTAAAAGATTGTTGCTTTGCCATAGCTTTTCGACTGTCCAGGCAAGCGACACGCTTGCTATGCCACGCTTATAGCGTGCGTTGAAAAGCAACAAAGTTTACAAAACAGCCTTTAGAAAACTAACATCCATATTAATAAAAATTCACAAGGCTAGTCCATTATGTCATTCGCACAAAAAATCCGCTAATATCACGGGCACATAAAATACGTTTATTCATAAAATACAGTAGACCCGATACCTATATGGGAAATTCTTAAGTTAGGAGGAAAAGACGTGAGTCATCGTGATAAAGAAAAAGTTTGTATTAAGACGCGCAAAGTGTTTGACTGGGTAACTCGGCAAGTAGACCTACCAGTTATCAGTAAATCTGATGATCATCTAAAAGACTTTTTTAAGTGTGATGGGTCAACGATCGATGATATTTGTAAATTTTTAGACGAACAAAACGACCCGGAGGATTTTACGGTCGTTTGTAAAATCGATGAAGAGTCCATCATTTGCCAGGAAATCATCCAGCCAGATGGACGTTTAAATGTAACTGTAACACTGCCAAATGGGGACGAAGTAAAACTTCAAAAAGTAAAGGTATTAGTAAAAGGTCAAGCCAATGTAGCGATTTTAGATGAAAATGATAAAGTTATTTGCAGATCGAAAAAACCTATAACATTCGTAACAGCTCAAACCTTTATTCTTTGTGCGCCAGATGGAACAGACGTTGAATGTGAAGTAACATTTAGTGAATGTGACGCTTCCCTCATTTGTACAAATGATTTTAAACAATTGGATATTTCCATCACCCTTTGCTTAGACGTACAAGTCGAAGCTGACGTAAAATTAGAAGTGGAAGCAAGAATTTGTAAACCACGTGAAGAAGACATCCGCGGCGTTGATATTTGTCCTGATCAAAAATTCCCTCCACAATGTCCAGAAGTTTTCCCAGCTCGATAAAATACCTTTTCAAGGCTGTCTGTTCCCAGCAGCCTTTATTTTTCTTATGAAATGAAATCCTTTTTTATGACATACATATGAAGTAAAAGAAATATTCTCTAACAACATGTAAAACAAAGCGATGAAAATCAATACGACGAAACGCTAAAGGAGGAAAGCTTATGGAGCATGATCCTTCTAAACAAAAAGCCAATAAAGATCGATTTTTACAGCTCGAACAAAAAATATTACACTACCGTTCAGAAGCTGCTAATTATGAAAAGAAAATGGAAGAGCTCAAACAACAAATCAAAAAAGAACGTGCTCGTAATCAATATTTGCAAAAAAAGCTCGTTGATATACAAAAATATAATATCGAAAACTATGAGAAAAAAATTGCCCAGCTAGAAGAAAAGCTTTTACAAATGGAAGTGGAGTTGGAAGAAGAAAAAAAGCAAAAAGAAGAGTTAATGATAATGAAGCTACAACGAAAGGAAGAGCCAAAAACAGAAGAAAAAAAGATTGAACCAGTTTATTCCCTTCAATCCCATTTTTCTTATTCTATTATCTTACCTTCTAAGGATGAGGATGCCATTAGCATCATTGGGGATTTTATCATCCAAAATTCAGGAAACCAACCGTTAAATGATATCATCCTTTGTCTTCGCATCTCTCCGAAAGAAGCGGGAAATCTAAGCGGGAAAATCGTCATGAATAGGAAAAATAAAAGAGATTTCAATATGGATTCACCTATTTTACAATGGGAATTTTTACATGAAAACTGGATGGAAAAAGTGAGAGAAACAGGAGAATATTGGCTAAAACCAATTGGGGTTAAGGAGCTCCCTATAAATGAAACGATTGCATTTTCTGGGTTTGAAGTCAAATTGAAAAAACCGGACAATCAAAATAGTGTGATCATCGATGGCTTCGTTTATGGTAAAGAAATCCCTAATGGAACGCATGCGTTAAATAATGTCGTCATAAATTTTTAAAGGCTCTTTTCTAAAAGAATTTGCTCTACTATATTTATAGCTTTTCGACTGTCAGGCAAGCAAAGTTGACGAAAAACAGCCTGTTTAAAAAATGATTCTTCTAAAGTTTATAACATTTGTAGTTTCGATAACCATAATCTGATTGTGTTTCATAAGTAGCCTCTCTCGGATCATTTGAGAAAAGATTGTGCGGTGACAGGAACTAAACTTCATTTAAAGAATAAACTAACAAAGTAGTTGCTTATTGTTTCTTGTGAGGAAAATCCTCCCTCTCATATCGGAGAATTAGAGGTGAATATATTGTCAAGTGCATCAGATCCATTAGTTACCGTTGTCATCATGACCTATAATCGTGCCCATTTAATTAAAAAAGCAATCAACAGTGTGTTGAATCAAACTTTAAAAAATTGGAAAGTGCTGATCATCGATGATGGTTCTACAGATGATACGATGAAAACAGTAGAACCATTCTTAAAAAAAGACAATCGTATTGACTATTACCGTCTAGCTAAAAATTTAGGAATTTGTCGTGTTTTAAATATCGCCTTAAAAATAGTTGATACGAAATATATGGTACAGCTTGATAGTGACGATTGGTTAGAAAATAACGCATTAGAAACGCTACTTTTAGCCATGGAAAATGCCGATGAAAATGTCGCCCTTGCCTACAGTAATCACAAAAAGTGGAAGTCAAAGGACCATTTTAAATTAGTAAAACAGCGATCTTTTTCGAAAGAACAAAAATATGAATTTTTATGCCACTCAACCGTATACCCAAGATTTTATCGGACGGATTGTTTACGGAAGGTTGGAGGCTGGGAGATCCATGATCAATATGATGGACGGTACATGGAAGATAGAAGAATTCAATTTAAATTAATTGAGCAATATGATTTCCTTTGGGTTAATGAATACCTATATAATCTAAATCGTATAACGGATGAAAGACAGTCTTCCTATAAAAATCAACATAAATATGTCGAACTAAAAAAAGAGTTCATTCAGCATTATTTAAAAAAATGGGGAGATGAATATACCCCAAAATTTTATTTAAATGAAAAAGGATGGCTACGAACCGAATTAATTCCAAAAATGAAGCAAAATGACGATAACCCTCATCCATTGTGATGAGGGTTTTCATCATTGAATTGGAACGAGCACCCTCGAATTTTCTTTTAAAGGATGCTGACACTACTATTTTCAAACGGAAAAAGGCGTTAATTTTAATACTTCTTCATACAAGAATGGCAGATCGTTTAATGGTTTTCCGCACAATAAATTTATCGCTTTTGACATGATTTCCGCTCCATTATCTGGGATTGTTTGAAAAGCTTCCGTAATTTTATTTTTTTGATCCAATATTTCATTTATCCGCCTCGATAAATCATCTTTCGAAAAGTTTGCTTCAATTGTTCCAATATCGCTTCCGACTATTTTTTGGAGCATATCGTGCTTTGCTTGTCGTTCTGCATCATCTGGAGGAAGAAGTAATAGAGGGGTTTTGGTAGCAATCGCATCCGTTAAAATCCCCATACCTGGCTTTGAGATCACCACATCCGCTGCATTAATGAGATTAATTCCATTATAAAAAAGAGGGGCTTGAATAATATTTGCATGAAATGGAAATGGAAGTCCTGCAAATTGATTGGCTACGACAATGCGAATGGGAAGTCTAAGTTGATTAATCTTATCATACCACTCTTCTGTATATTTATATTTACTCGGACCTACTCCTCCTCCCATTTGAATTAATAGAAACAGCTCATCAGGCTGCAGGCCGAGAGATTCCTTAACCTCATTTACACTCATCGTCACATCGCGGGCAATAAGCGGAATCGGAACATAAAAAGTGGAAAGGTCAGGAACTTCATTTGGCTGAACAAGGTTTATATGAAAAAAAATATCGGTTGTTTCGTTTGCTGTGTTCCTAATAAATTCTTTAAAATTTCGAGCTTCTATCATATCATCATCATAAATTTTAAGATCGCTATGATAAATGCCTCCCATAATAGCATCAAATTCTTTTCGATCAGACCTTAGCTTTCTAACTTCCATTCGCCAATCATGCATAATAAGGCTCGAGTGACGAATTTCATTTTGTAGCTGTGAATATTTTTTATACTTCTTAAAACAATCTAGCTCAACAAATGGTATATTTTCTTTTATCCATGAAAACGAATGAGGAAATGTATAAATGCGAACGATCTCTTCCTGATTCGCTTCATGAAACTTTTCAATGATTGCAACTGCCCGATTAAGATGACCGAAGTTTCGCCCAACAATATAAGAAATCATTTTTCCCTCTCCTTGCCCAGTCGTATTCCCTTCACTAATGTATGCATCCAAATATACGAAAGTCACAAAACAGTTATCAGTGGAATACATAAGTATAAGATTATGGTCTCTAGGAGGTAGAAAAATGGGAAAAGTTGCGGTTGTTCGAACGGAATACCTACCGATTAGTGAGACGTTCATTTACAATGAATTAGTGAATTTAACAAAATTTTCCCCTGTCGTTTTTACGAAAAAGCTTGTGAATTTAGATAAATTCCCTTTTGAACCAATCATACAATATGAAAGAAAAAAAGATTTGTTATCCCATGTTCAAAACCATCAAGTTGACCTTATTCACGCTCGCTTTGGAATTGCAGGAATCAATGTGCTAAAAGTGAAACAAAAAGCAAATTTACCAATGATCACTTCTTTCCATGGGTTTGACCTCCCTTCTAATCAAAGAGTCTATGAAAAATATTATCGTGATCGAATTCAAGACTTATTTGAAGAAGGGGAACTGTTTACCGTAGCATCAAGATATATGAAAAACATTCTCATGGAATACGGATGTCCTGAAGAGAAGATCGTTGTTCATTATAGTGGAATTGACATTCATCATTTTCCATTTGAGCCAAAAAAGAAGCCCCATGATGGGGAGATAATCATTCTTTCCGTTGGTCGACTCGTTCATAAAAAAGGGATGGATCTTTTAATTGAAGCATTTTCTTTCGTGTCAGAAAACGTTCCGCATGTCAAACTTCGAATTGCTGGTGATGGTCCACTTCGAGAAAAATTAGAAAATCAAATTAAAAAGCTCAATCTAACTGAAAAAGTCAAACTGCTTGGGGCGATTTCACATGGTGAAGTGGCTCAAGAAATGAGAAATGCCAGCTTTTTTGTATTGGCTAGCCATACTGATTACAACGGAAATCAAGAAGGAATACCGAATGTATTAAAAGAAGCAATGGCATGTGGTCTACCGGTTGTTTCGACAAGGCATGCCGGAATCCCTGAACTCGTGTCGCACGGACAGTCAGGCTTTTTGGCTGAAGAAAACGATAGCCAAGATTTAGCCAAATGGATGATAAAAATGATTCAAAATGAAAACAAGTGGTATGAAATGGGAAAAAAAGGACGGGAAATTGTAACAAAAGACTTTCACTTACAAAAACAGGTTCAACAACTTGAGTTCTTATATACGAATATAATCAATGAATGTAAGAATAAGTAATCGTCTGACACCATTTTCATGTTATGTTTTTGACAATGATAAGCCACGATCCATTAGTATACTTTAAATGGTGTCAGCTCTAATATTTCCCTATACAATTCCGGAAGATCTTGACAATATTTTCCGCTAAGTAAAGAAAAAGCATTTGCTGCAATTTCAGCACCATTCGTTGGGACATTTTGAAAAGATTGTATCATATTTTGTGAATATTTCATAATTTCTTCGATGCGATTTGTCAAATCGATTGATGAAAAATTTTCGTAAGCTAAACAAATATCACTTCCAATCAGTTCTTTTAACATGACATTTTTGACTTCACGCTCATCTGTATCCGCCGGCAGAGCTAGTAGAGGGGTGCGAGTTGAAATACAGTCCATTAATATTCCCATTCCAGGTTTACTAATAACGAGATCTGCTGCATTCACAAGATTAATTCCATTATAAAACAATGGAGCTTGAATAATATTTGAATGAAATGGAAATGGAACGTTCTCGAATTGATTGGCAATAACAAGTCGATAAGACGTTTTCATATGATTGATTTTCGTAAACCACTCTTCGATATACTTATACCTCTTCGGCCCAACGCCTCCTCCCATATGAACTAAAATAAACGGCTCTTCCTCTGGAATATCAAGAATTTTCTTGACTTCTTTTGGTTCAAGTGTGATATCACGACATATAAGTGGAATTGGTACATAATAAGTTGATAAATCAGGGATTTCATTCGGCTCTTTGAGATTCATATGAAAAAAAATATCAGTCGACTGATTCGCTACTTCTCTCGTAATGGCTTTGAAATTTTTTATATATGGACTGTCCTGATTTGAAACGATTAAATCACTATGATAAATTCCGGTTATAATACAATCTTGATTTCGATTCTCCTTCAGTTTCGTAACATCTTTTCGCCAATCATGAACGATCAGCTTAGAATGAAATATCCTCTCTTGATCCTTTTGCAATGTATCCCATTTTATTTGTTTAAGCTCTGCATAAGGTAAATTTTTTTGTAACCAGTCAAATGAATGCGGGAAGGCATAGATTTTAATAGGCTCATCGTTTATTTCACGGAACTTAGAAATCGTCGCTACACATCGGTTTAAATGACCAAAATTTCGCCCTACGATAAATGAAATCAATCGCTCTCTTCCCCTTATTCCTTAATATCATCTAATTTAAGTGTATGCGTTAAATTAGTTAAACAGTATACGAATTCGTTCCACAGTCCTTATAAGCTTTCCCCCTCCTTCATATCACTTCATCCAACTAATAAGGTCCTTCTTTGTTCCTTCAATAATCAAAAAAGAGGCTGGTAGTGTCAGACACCACAGCGCGTGAGTTTAGACACTTTTAGACCAGCCTCCATTATTCCAATATTTTTCCTACAATTGTTTCCAGTAAGGCAGCCAAACCAGCAATTGCGAGTATGATGATCAGTGGTTGTGCTAATTCATAATAATATTGATACATTGCATAAAGGAAAGTGGCACTCCAAATGCCCGTACACCAATGACAGCTAAGCAATTCACCTATCCATTTCCTAATTCCTGACCCTTTGATTTCAATATAATCCACTTTCGTTCCATCTGGCAGCGTCTCTTCGACGATGCGATGGAAAGGTCTTCTCATAAACTCTGTGATTTTATCGTAAACCATTAATCTCGTTAACCGGAAGCTTGCGAAAACAAGTAATACAAAATGAAAAACGTTCAGTGCTATTCTCTCCTTTATTATAGGCTCTTATCTAAAAGATTGGCTTTACCATAGCTTTTCGGCTGTCAGGCAAGCGACAAAGTTTACGAAAACAGCATTAATATATAAGGGGTTCTATACATAATTATGATGGCCTTTTGGAAAAATGCGTTCCGTTTACGAATACTTAAAATCCTTAAGAAAATGGGCCAATATCCAAACACAGATGTAAATTAAACATATAATAGGTCTAAGTAAGGAGGAGAGATAAAATGGCGAAGTTTAAAGTCATTTTTCAGTATGATAATCCCATTCGAAAACAACTAGAACAATTAAAACCGGGTACGGAAGTGAATGTTGAAACCACTGATAACATCTATTATGAAGCATCTTTTGAAGAGTATGATGAAGAAACGAAAGAAGCAACTTTACAAGTAGACCGATTTTATCCTGAAGGCGGAAAAGATCTCACCATATCGAGTCATGAGATCATTTCATTAGATACCCCAGAGTCAAAAACAAAGATGGAGGAAGACGAATAATGTTTCATCATTATGAAATAAGAATATAAAAAGCGAAGTCTAACAGCGTTGGACTTCGCTTTAACTTTTTCTCTTTTCTAAAAGATTGTTGCTTTACTATTGCTTTTCGACTGTCATAGGCAAGTGATACGCTTGCTATGTCACGCTATAGAGTGACCGAACAAAAGTCGCTGGTCGGACAACTGTGATTTGTCCGACCAGTGGGTTCATGGACAGTCGGAAAACAACAAAGTTTACGAAAATAGCCATGTTGAAAAAAAGCAACAACTAATTGTCTGGCTTCATTAAGTTTACGATGTTAATATAATCGTTTACATTTCCAATGTCATAACGATCACCTGTTAACACTTTTCCGAAGCAAATTTCTTTTTTAATGAGCTCTTTAATGGCATCTGTTAATTGTAATTCTCCCCCCGCTCCAGGATTTATTTTTTTTAAGTAAAAAAAAATTGAAGGATTCAACACATATCTTCCCACAACCGCTAGGTTTGAAGGAGCTTGTTTTTTTGGCTTTTCAATCATTTCTTGAATCTTATAAATCCCTTCCGACTCTTTCGTTCCACCTATTACACCATATTGATGAAGAAATTTTTCTTCAACTTCTTTCAATCCGATCACAGATGAACCGGTTTGTTCGAATACGTGTATTAACTCTCTTAAACCGGGCTTTTCTTCTGACACGATAATATCATCTGGTAATAATACAGCAAACGGTTCATCACCAATAAACGTTTCTCCTAAACGAATGGCATCTCCTAATCCTTTTGCGTATGGCTGTCGTGTATAATGAAGCTGATTTTTCGGAATTTGCAATTTAGACTTTAGATGTTGCTTATTGCTTTGTTCAAGAAACGTGTCGAGCTCTAACGATTCATCAAAATAGTCAACAATCATGCTTTTAGAGCGGGAAACAATGATTAATATATGCTCAATACCTGAATCAAGCGCTTCCTCAACAACATACTGGATGGCAGGCTTAACCCCAATCGGAAACATTTCTTTCGGGATTACTTTTGTAATGGGGAGACTTCTCGTTCCATATCCAGCTGCCGGTATGATTGCTTTTTTTACCACAATTCATTGCCCCACCTTTCACTCTTTTAAACATATTTTATTCTTTATGAAACGTTATCGGAAATTGTCCATAAGAAAATGGGTTAAATCGTATCAACTTTCGTTGTAACAATTGGGCATTGGGAACTGTCACAACTAAGCTAAATTAGCTATAGGCTATAGAGAAAGGAAACTCTTTTTCTTTTAGATCGAACAATGCTTTAGAGAGGGGTAAACGCATGAATATTTGCATCATTGGAACAGGATATGTCGGTTTAATAACGGCAGCTGTTTTAGCTGATATCGGTCATCATGTAACGTGTTTAGATAACGATCCAAATAAAATCAACTCCTTACAAAAGGGAATAATAACGATTTATGAACCAGACCTTGAGGATTATTTAAAGCGGAATAAAACCCGTTTATCCTTTACCCTAAACATGAAACAAGCAATAGAGCCAGCTGAAGTTATTTTTATTACTGTTGGCACTCCTTCAAATGATGATGGTAGCCCCAACTTAACTTATCTTTTTAATGCACTTGATGAATTATCTAAATATATGAACTCTTATAAAACGATTGTCATTAAAAGTACTGTGCCTCCAGGTACAAATATTCAATGTCATCAAAGACTACAACAAAATGGAGTAAATCAAGAGCTGTATTCTATAGTGTCTAACCCAGAATTTTTACGAGAAGGATCAGCCGTTTATGATAGCCGAAATCCTGATCGGATTGTTATTGGAAAGCTAAAAGAGGATCATAAGTCTATTTCGATTATGAAGTCCGTTTATGAAGGGATCAATGCCCCATTTGTTGTGACGAGCTTAAGTGGAGCGGAAATGATTAAATATGCCTCAAACGCTTTTTTAGCTACGAAAATTTCTTTCATTAACGAAATGGCTCAAATATGTGATCAATACGATGTCGATGTTAACGATGTAGCAAAAGGAATCGGTCTTGATCCTCGAATTTGCCCCCATTTTCTTCAGGCAGGAATCGGCTATGGCGGCTCTTGCTTTCCAAAAGATTTACAGGCCCTTGAATTTAGTGCAAAAAAGAAAAACATTCATCCTCATTTACTGAAAGCTGTGCAAACGGTTAATCATGCACAAGCGGACTATTTTTTAAAGAAAGTGAAAGAACACTTTCCAAATACACTTTGTACACTTGCTGCTTTAGGAATTGCATTTAAACCAAATACCGATGATATTCGCTATTCTCCAGCCATTAAAATCATGAAAGAACTTCACGAAAAAGGGTATACGATTCACGCCTATGACCCGAAAGCAACGTTGTCAAACGAATTAAAACACATTCTACAGTTTCGTAGTCCATATGAGGCGATGAAAAATGTAAACGGATTGTTAATTTTAACCGATTGGGATGAACATAAAAATCTTGATTGGAAGAAAGTGAAACAATTCATGAAAGGTCAAGTCATTATAGATGGCCGGAACTGTTTAGATCCCGATGTAATCAAACAACACGGTTTTACGTACATTGGAGTGGGTAGGTAATGAATATTTTAGTAACAGGTGCAGCTGGATTTATCGGATCTCACTTATGTGAAAAATTGTTAGAGAATGAACATTTTACGGTTATTGGCGTCGATCAGTTTATCGGTCCCACTTCCATTCAAATCAAAAACAAGAACTTAGAACCTCTATTGAATCACCCTCGCTTTCATTTTCAACAAAAAGATTTGTATATTACAGATTTAAAGGGACTTCTTTCTGACATTGATATAGTTTTTCACTTAGCGGGTATACCTGGTGTCCGCACTAGCTGGGGAAATGATTTTGAGCCTTATGTTCAAAACAATATTCTCGTGACGCAACGATTGCTCGAGGCTTTAAAAAATTCATCGATCAAAAAATTTGTGTATGCCTCGACGTCATCAGTATATGGACAAAAAAACGGAAAAGTAAAAGAGAATATGCTTCCGGAACCACTGTCTCCATATGGTGTGACAAAGCTTGCTGGTGAGCATTTATGCCGTTTATATGAAAAAAGCTTCGGAATCCCCGTTGTCATTTTACGCTTTTTTACTGTCTATGGTCCAAGACAACGGTCCGATATGGCTTTTCATATTTTTATTAAGCAATTACTACAAGATCAGCCAATTACTGTTTTCGGTGACGGAACTCAATCCCGTGATTTTACGTACATCGACGACTGTGTAAATGGCATCATTTCGGCTATCAACAACGATCAAGCAAAGGGAAAAACCTTTAACATTGGGGGATTAGAACGTGCCTCTGTGAACGAAGTCATTCAATTATTAGAACAAATAACAGGAAAAAAAGCAACGATTCAATATCAACCAAAAGTACATGGGGAACCGAAACATACTTATGCTGACATTACACTTGCCAAAAACATTTTAGGTTATCATCCAGTTGTTTCGTTAAAGGAAGGATTAATGAAAGAAATTCTATACATTCAAGACATCATCAAGGAGGGGAAAGCTTGAAAATTGCCTTTATTTGCACAGAAAAACTTCCCTCACCTGCTATAAAAGGGGGAGCCATTCAGTTGATGATTGATGGCATCGCCCCTTATTTTGCGAAAAAACATTCATTAACCATTTACTCCATCGTAGAACCACAATTACCGGCAAAAAGCATTGAAAATGGCATTCAATATGTACGCTTTCCACAAGTGAATTATTACAACGATGTTGTAAAAGACTTGTCGCAACATTCCTTTGATCTTATTCACATATTTAATCGGCCAAAACAGGTCAAAAAGATTCATCATGCATCACCTAACAGCATCATCATTACAAGTCTTCATAATGATATGTTTTCACCACTTAAGATCGCTGAATCTGAAGCGAAAGAAGCTATTCAGTACACAAATGCCTTTACGACGGTTAGTGAATATATTAAGCGTACACTGACTGACCGTTATCCCAAAGCAAAAGAAAAAACAACAGTCGTATATTCGGGTGTTGATATCAATAACTATCCGCTACGTTCATCACAAAAAGGGAAAGCCATTCGACAGCAAATTAGAAACAAGCTACAAATAGATGAGAAGAAAGTGATTTTATTTGTCGGTAGATTAAGTAAAACGAAAGGACCAGATTTATTAATCAAAGCGATGTACGATGTCATTAAGGAACATCCTAATGCTGTTTTAGTGATAGTCGGAGGCAAATGGTTTAGTGATAACGGAGTGAATGATTACGTTCGTTCCTTATATGAACTAGCTGCACCAATTAAAAATCATATCCTTTTTACAAATTTCGTCCCGTCAAAAGACATTCCGAACATCTTATTAGCTGGGGATGTTCTTGTTTGCAGCTCACGATGGCATGAACCGTTAGCACGTATTCACTATGAGGCAATGGCAGCCCAGCTCCCGATTATTACGACGAATCGAGGCGGCAATGCAGAAGTTATTTTTCACGATTTTAACGGACTCGTCATTGATCATTATTATCAAGTTGAAAGCTTTACCAAATGCATAAATTTCCTTCTGAACAGCCCGGAATTATGTCAAAGGTTCGGGAAAAATGGAAGACTACTTACTGAAATGAACTTCAAATTCGAACATACAGCAACTCGACTTGAATCTGTTTACGAAAAAGCCATGAAACAGAAATAAATGGTCTAGTCCTTCGGTTTGGTGCACAAAGTTCTCGATTTAGCGATTCAATCTCTCGGTTCGTGCTCGAATCTTTCGGTTTCACCCTTCAATCTCTCGGTTTCATACTTCAATCTCTCGGTTTCACACTTCAATCTCTCGGTTTCACACTTCAATCTCTCGGTTTCACACTTCAATCTCTCGGTTTCATCTATTCGTAAAAAAGGAAGCTGATTCAAACATTACGAATATACGGATGTTTGAATCAGCCCTTTTTGTCCTTTAAAAAAATACTATATTAGATCCTATTTTTGCTTTAGCTTTCTGTTTTCTTCTTTTACCGGTAATAAAAATATCACGTGGTTTTCTTTGATTGAGATTTTCTTCTTCACTAGCCTTTTCTTCCTGGTTGGCATCTTCTTCTGCTTCTTCTTGATTCGAAACATCTTCTCCGTCGAACACTTCTTCTTGACTTAACATTTCTTCCTCATTGATGATCTCTGTTGAACTCAAGATATGATCTACATCAGTTGAGTCATCGTTTTCCGATAACGTAATTTCTTCTTCAATATCTTTTGTCCATTCTATATTTTCCATATTATTCACCTCTTCCCCTGATTTTTGTAATAAAGGTAATTCTGACTCGCCATTTTGGGAATTCGAATCGGTGGGTGCGGGTTGTTCCAAAGGCTTTGTGTGAGAAGGTAATTCGGTAAGCTCTGTATCTTGAAGTGAATTTAATAAAATAGAAAATTGAGATTGTTGATTTAAAGATTCATCTGGATTTTCTAACAATTTTTCATATTCTTGAAAGCTCCATCCCATCGGACCAGGAGGAGAAAACGCATATTTTCGAATATCAACTGTTGGAATGTTTAAATCCTTACCATTTTGTTCTTGCATTATTCTCCCTCCTTCGTATCATTTATACTTTTTACCAATACAGGAATTTGATTTAAAAATTCACTTTTTGAATTTTCCAGCGATATAATATTTTGCAATGCCCACATATACTTTTCATCAGACCAAGATGCTTTTTGACCTAAATAGTATTTATGAATAATCGAGCAAAATAAATGTGGAAATTTAAGATCTGTCCATAACACTTTATATTGATCTTCGGTTAATGGGTGAACGGAATGATAGGCACGAATCATTTTCAGCGCTAATTCGGAGTCCCATATCGACATTTTTTTCATCACTTTGTTAATTAATATGCGGATATCTCTTGAGGGGAGATCATACGTAATTGAATGTAATTCTTTCATAAATAAACCATCTTCCGTATCAATGAATCGAGCTATCGTAAAATCTTGCTGACAAAATCCACTAGCTTCTATCCATTCTCTCGTCCAGTTTTGATAAGGAGCTTCATCTAGTTCTTGTAGAGCTTCTCTTCCCCTTTGCAGCATATTGTCCACATGTTCTAAAAACATCATGGAAAATGGATCTGTAGATAAACTTTGGGCTATCTTTTTGTTCCCTTCTAATTCTTGAAGCTTCCAGCGATAGAGCTTATGCCATTTGCCAAGTCTTCCTCTTTTTTTGCTTTCAGGGTTTGGTACATATCCTTTGGAAAGCTGATGAAATTGCGCCATAAACGTCATGGTTTCCATCAGTTTTTCTTCGTTATAATAAATGACCTCATTGCCCTCTACTCTATCGTATAAAACAAATGCTGATTGCTCTGCCCCTACCGTAATAGCTCCATTTTTTGTTCGATGGATTTTCGCGATTGAAAGTCCATTGTTTTGCAAATGTTCATGAGCTTCAGCAATAAAGAGCATTTTTTGAGGCTTTATTTGTGTATTTTTTAAAACTTTTTGACCTTCGTCTGTATCTACTAACCATGTTGTCCTTCCGCTTTTCATTGAAATTAATGATACATTTTGAACGTTAAAAGGATATAAATCCAGAACATTTTGAATGACATTCCTATTGTCGATTTGCTCAGTCAACGATTTACACCTTCCTTTCATTAAACACCATCTTAATTTTCATAGACTCTCATTAAATTGGCTGCTACATGATTCCATTGGAACGATTGCTCTACTTTCTGCCTGCCGTATTTTCCCATTAGTTCGAGTTGATTGCTTTGCCCTAATAGAGTATTGATGACCATTGCATAAGCCTCTGGATTTTCAAAGTCATCGATTACATAACCGTTTTTTCCTTCCTCAATCACTTCAGGATTTCCTCCACGCTTGCTCGTAATAATCGGCAGACCACATGCCATCGCTTCATAGTGAACCCGAGCTAACGGCTCTTGCCATTGTGATGAGCATACAAAGAGATCAGACATTGCAAATAGACTTGCAATTTCATCTGGTTTTACAAAATTAATAAACTGAACATGTTCAGGATACAGTGCCCCAAGTGTGTATAAATGTTTAACATAGTTATTGATTTCATTTTCTCCAAACCATTTTGAACCAATAAAGACCATAACAGCATTTGGGTGTTTACTAATAATGTTTGGTAATGCTTGCAGCAAAATGTGCGGGCCTTTTACTTTACTTAATCGTCCAACAAATAATATGACTTTTTTCCCTTCCAATCCTAGCTTGCTTCGCACTTGGCGTTTCATTTCTCTTCCTTTTTGTGTCCACGCTGGATAAAATTGATGAACATTGACACCAGAATAAACGGTTTGTACTTTATTGCTTGCCTGAGGAAATCGATTTTTGATTGTTGAGCCAATATAATCGCTAACAGTTACAATTTTTGAAACAAGTGAAATACATGTTGCCCCTTTTTCTTCACTTATTTTTTCATTTGCGAACATTTCATTGTGAACACTTAAAATGAATTTCGTGTTAGGTGAAGCTTCATGTAGTGGTTCAATCCAAAGAGGGCGATTACATACGTGGATCACATCAAATTTATGTTCTTTAATATATTGAGTGATGGATTCAATATATTGCGGTTCTGGAAAACGAACATATGTGACACCATTTGTCTTTTCCGTTTCCGCTAGTTCTGGATGGGTAATAGAAAAAATCGTCACATCATGCTTTTGGGCGATGATTTGACCAACCGCATCTAAATATATTTGGATGGCTCCCCCTTTAACAGCTGGGACTGGCAATTTTTCTGTAGCTATTAACGCAATTTTCATATGCTACCTCCATTTCAGTCAAAATTCCCCTTTAACATAGATTACGGAAAATGGTACGTAGTTGTGATTTGTTCTTGACATCTTTTTTATAAATCTCAACAAATTAGACGATTATCTAGGACAAAATACATGATTCTAACATATTTTAAGATAAGATAGGAATATAACATGTGAAGGATAACCTTTCATACATTCCTCGTTTTCATAAATGGGAAATATAGGACGGTGATTGTCATGTTGGAAAACGAATTAAACGAAACCGAACAAGAGGAGTTTGTCCTAACACCAGAAGAGGAAGAGAAATTACGAAATCTTGCTGCATCCATCATTCAAAATTGGGATGTAACAGTAAATGAAATAGAAGTCATTCAAGGTGGACAAATGGCGTTAGTTTGGAAAATTCAAACCGATTTAGGACCTATTTGTTTAAAAAGAATACATCGCCCAGAGAAAAAAGCGTTATTTTCCATCAATGCTCAACATTATTTAGCAGAAAATGGAGCGCGTGTTCCCGCCATTATCCCAAATAAAGAAAATCAATTATTTACAAAATACGGACCATTTTTATTTGTTGTGTATGATTGGATTGAAGGAAGACCATTTGAGTTTTCTAATCCAGATGATTTAAAGATGGTCATGAAGGGACTAGGGGAGTTTCATCTTTGGTCAAAAGGCTACAAACCGCCTGAAGGAGTTCCAGTGTTTCGAAAGCTTGGACGTTGGCCTAATCATTACATTAAGCGACTACAACAAATGAAAACGTGGAAGCTAGCGGCTGAACAAATGCCAGATGACCCATTTTCTCAGCTGTATTTAGCTCAAATCGATCTATTTCTTGAAGAAGGAAAGAAGATTTTAAATAAACTTCTTTCCTCAAACTATCTTGAATGGGTTGCCGAAGAGAAAAAGGAGCCAACTTTATGCCACCAAGACTACGGAACAGGAAATACCCTCTTAGGAAATGACGGTGACATTTGGATCATTGATTTAGATACGGTTTCATTTGATTTACCAATCCGTGATTTACGTAAAATTATCATTCCGCTAATGGATACGACGACAGCTTGGAATGAAGATGAATTTCACTTTATGATTGAAGCTTATGAAACCATTAATCCATTAACCCCTGAACAGAAGGAAGTTATGTATATTGACAGTTTATTCCCGTATGAGCTTTATGATATCATTCGAGAAAAATATGTTCGAAAAACCGATATATTAGTTTCTGAACTGGAACAAGGCTTTATTTATGAACAAATTAAAGGAGATGCATTGAAAAAATATATTAATTGGTAATGAGTTAAGAAAAGCGAAAGCGTGGATGTTGACTTATCGGAAGGAGGAGAGGGAAGTTTACTAGTCGCTGGGCTGCTTTCGCTAGACATCCATAACTATATAAAAGGGTTTATTCCTTCGTGATCATGATATAAATTCTGATATGATAAAAAAACAAAGAAGCGAGGCGAAAAGCCTAGCTTCTTCAAATAAGGCTCTTTTCTAAAGATTGTTGCTTTACTATACGATAACTTTTCGACTGTCAGGCAAGCGATACGCTTGCTACACGCTAAAGCGTGACGTGAACCGAACAAAAGTCGATGATCGGACAAATATAATTTGTCCGACCACGTGCTTTGTTCGGCTCATGGCCAGTCGAAAAGCAACAAAGTTTACGAAAACAGTCTCAAATAAAATTGTGGAGTTAGACCTTTTTGTTTTTTATATTCCAATTAATGTAATTGTCTCAATTTCTTCAAAATTTACTTTGTTCGAATCGATTGTCACGTAACCATCTTTATATTCAGTTATTTTACCATAAAAAGATTCGTCTTTTGTTGTGCGGATGTTACAGCTAACATGCTTTAAGCTTTCAGGCAAATTTAATAACGTTTGAACCTTTTGTTCATTCGTCAGCATACTAAATGAAGTGATCGGCTTTTTCTCTACTTCCTTTTGTTCTAATCTCTTCGGCTTTTCAACAGCACTTTCTTTATTTTTCACTTCTTTCTTTTGCTTCTTTTTCATCACATACGTTTTTTGCATCGAGGAAAAGATCGGTTCTAATTCAGGCTGAATAATATACATTAATGGGGGATTTTTAAAGGATTGATGTTTTTTAATGGATTATCCCTCCCTTTATTTAGAAAATCATTTCAACAAAGTGTATGAGGGAAAAGATAAGGATATGACATTTTTCGTTGGATACAAATTTTGACACGTGTAGAGTGAAAAAACTGTACCATAAGTATCTGTAATATACTACCCTATATAATTATGATCGACTGCAAAAACGACTAAACGGCCTTAATCCCTATAGAAGATAGGACCAAGGCCGCTTTTTTTATTCCCACTGTCTACATGACAGGAAGCAGTTAAGTGTGATCTGGACACTGACAGCTTTTTTTATCGACCAAGAATATGGTAGCCGGAGTCTACGTGAATAATTTCGCCAGTTACACCACGAGATAAGTCGCTAAATAAGAATAGTGCTGTATCGCCAACCTCTTCTTGAGTTGTTGTACGACGTAGTGGTGCGCGCTCTTCAATTTCTTTTAAGATGGAATTAAAATCGCTAACCCCTTTTGCAGAAAGTGTACGAATTGGTCCCGCAGAAATCGCATTGACACGGATGCCTTCTTTCCCTAAGTCATTCGCTAAATATTTCACACTTGCATCAAGTGATGCTTTTGCTACACCCATGACATTGTAGTTTTGAACGACACGCTCTCCACCTAAATATGTTAATGTAACGATGCTTCCACCTTCAGTCATCAATGGACGAGCTGCTTTTGCTACAGCTGTTAGTGAGTAGGAGCTAATGTTATGGGCTAATAGGAAGCCGTCGCGCGTTGTATTTAAGTATTCACCGTTTAGTTCTTCTTTGTTGGCAAACGCAATACAATGTGCCACACCGTGGATCACGCCCACTTCTTCTTTAATCGTTTCAAAACATTTTTCGATTTCTTCATCGCTTGTTACATCACAAGGTAAAACAAGGTAATCTTCGCGACCTAGTGAATCAACAAGCTCACGTACAGACTTCTCCATACGTTCACCTACATATGTAAAAATTAAACGAGCACCCGCTGCATGTAAGGAACGTGCGATTCCCCATGCAATACTACGTTTATTCGCAACTCCCATGACAACAATATTTTTACCTTCAAAAGAGAGATTCATGTTTAATCCTCCTATTGTTTGTTACAAGTTATTAGTACCTAGTCATAATTATAGCATGATTATCATTATGATGACAATATTATTAACGTATAGTCAAAATATAAGTCCGATTTTTATAAGTTCCCCAATGTTTTAAGCTTAAAGAAACTAATAATTTCGAAGCAATCGATGGGGAGGATAAATGGAGAAAATCACGACATTCGCGATTTGTAATGGTAGGACTAATAAGAAGTGCGTAATCGTGAAGCGTTTGAACATGAGCATCTTTATATGATGAAGGGCACTTTTGACATAGCCATGTTCCACGTTTTCTTACTAGAGGTAGGGTAAAACATGTTGGACAATGGACACCAGATAATATTTCTGACTTAGATAATTCGAATTGAGAAAGAACGTCAAAATCTAAAGGGGTGTGCTTTTTTATAAAGTGCCGAGAAATCTTCTTCATTTCCTTTAAAGTCAAAATGTCTTTTTGATAGCACTTTTCCAATTGTTCTATTTTTTGAGGAAGATAGGCACTATGAAGGACTTTTTCATAAATCTCTTTATGACGAGGAGCGGTTTTAATTATGGATGAAGGATGACTAATCACAATGAATGTTTCAATTGGGATCGATGGGAAACGATTATTTTGTAACCATTTTGTGACAAAGTGTTGTTGCCTTTTTACTTGTAACACAGGATCTGGAAAACCCTCTTCTTTTTCATCTTTTGTTCGAATTAATTGATGGAAAGATTGGTCAAAAAATAAAGTTCCTGAAATATTTTTCACTTCAAGAATGAGTAAAAAACGACTAGTCAAAATGCAAGTATCTATTTGTGTATACTTTTTATCACCTACTTTAAGTCTAAGGTCATGAAAGATGTAATAACGATCTTGAGGCAGAAAATCTAAATAATAATCGATTGCCTTCTCTCCTTGATAACCAGCTAAACTTTTGGCTAGCTCCTCTTCAATTTGTTCCCGTTTTGGATGATTTTTCGGTAGCCTCCTTAACAAAGCTTCATATTTTTTAATCGTAAGCGGAATTTTCCGCTCTTTTTTTATCAAATTGTGCTCACTCCTTTCTTTTTAAATGAAGTTATTCTACAATTCATGTATTTTTCCTGCTCAAAAACGATCGATCACACCGAAAAAAATGAACATTGTAATAAATACTGTCCAAGTTTTGTCGAATACAATCTGATTTTTGTCGAATACAATCCAACTTCTGTCGAATACGATCCAACTTTTGTCGAATACGATCCGAACAAACAGATGCATTTGCTATCCAAACGAAAAGGACTGGGAGCACCCAGTCCTTTCCTCAAACTAAGCCCCTATATATTTTTGATAAATTCCTTTCGCTTCATTTATATCTTTTGTGCCATGAATTAAGGCTCTGCCATCTTGAAACAATACGATCCGATAAGGATTGATTGAAAAGGAAATTAAAAAGTCATTACCGACAATATCAGATACGAGCGGCTTTAATTTTTGGGCCACTTCTTTTAACGATAAAGCTTCCGTTGTGTTTGGCCGAATTTGGACCGTATTTCTTCCACATAAAACAGCTGTTTTCATTCCTCTTTCTTCTGTTAAATATGGATAGGTGGCATTTTGGCCGCAAGATGGGCAATCTTCCTTTTTAAGCTTTGCCATATCGACAATAGAATGTTGACGATTCCATACATCAAAAGATACGAGCTCTTTGGAAACGGGTTGCCCTACTAAATACTTGATCGTTTCCGTTACTTGATAGGAAGCAACCATTTGCACAACTGGTGCGATGACACCTACTGTATCACATGTCATTCCATCGTGAGGGATGGCTTTCATTAAGCAAGTTAAACACGGTGTTTCCTTTGGGATAATGGATACGCTCATTCCATAACTTTTCAAACATGCTCCATATATCCACGGAATGTTTTTTTTCATTGAGAGGTCATTGATTAAAAATCTAGTTTCAAAGTTGTCGGTGCCATCTAATATGAGGTCAACCCTTTCCAATAAGCCTTCTGCATTGGATGGGGTAAAGTCTCCAACGACAGCACGAATGGTTATTTCCTTATTAATTTCTTGCAAATGTTTTTTCGCTGCAATCGCTTTCGGCAGGCTTTGCTTAGCATCCTCTTCCGTGTAGAGCTGTTGACGTCCTAAATTGCTATAATCAACATAGTCACGATCAATAATCGTCAGCTTCCCAACACCGGCACGTGTGAGCATCTCTGCACTCGCACACCCTAATGCTCCTGCACCGACGATCAGCACATGACTCTTTAATAGTTTTTCCTGGCCTTTTTCACCTATTGGTGCAAATAATATTTGTCTTGAATAACGTTCCATCAAGTGGTAACCATTCCTTCCTGTGGGCTACTAGCTGACGCATATCTTTTTCTCGGAATACGTCCAGCTTCAAATCCTAATCGACCGGCTTCAATCGCTAATTTCATTGCTTTCGCCATTTTTACAGGATCATCTGCACCTGCTACGGCTGTATTTAATAATACACCGTCAGCCCCAAGCTCCATAGCTAACGCAGCATCAGCAGGCGAGCCAATACCTGCATCGACAATAACAGGGATCTTCGCTTGTTCAATAATAAATGAAAGATTTAACGGATTCAAAATACCTTGTCCCGAACCAATTGGTGAAGCACCTGGCATAATAGCATGGACTCCCAGCTCTTCTAGTTTTCTAGCTAATACAACGTCATCAGATGTGTATGGCAAGACGATAAATCCTTCCTCTAGCAGCATTTCCGATGCCTTTAACGTTTCAACTGGATCAGGGAGCAATGTTTTATCACAGCCAATGACCTCTACTTTTACCATATCACATAACCCGGATGCTTTTGCAAGTTTGGCAATTCTAACCGCTTCTTCCGCTGTTTTAGCCCCGGCAGTATTCGGTAATAGCGTATATTTTGATAAATCTAATTGCTCTAAAAAATTAGGTTGAGTTGGTTCAAAAATATTCATTCTTCTTACAGCAAACGTTAAAATTTCGGCTTCAGACACTTCAACAGCTTTCTTTTGAATGTCAAAAGAAGGGTATTTTCCTGTTCCTAATAGTAAACGAGATTGAAAGGTTTTATTGGCGATTTTTAACATTTTTCATCCTCCTCCTACAAAATGAACGATTTCAATTTGATCGCCTTCATGTAAACTTTGAGAATCATAGCCTTCTTTATTAATAATTTCACGATTTAATTCGACAACGACAATGCGATTTTCCAACTGATAATGTTTTAATAAATCCGCAATCGTTTGAATTTGATCATCGATGTTTACGAGCTTTCCATTTACTTGAATTTTCATTCTCTCACCTCCATTAAACGGCCGTTCGCAAACGGTTTATAGAAAACGCCCCTAAATAACGAGAAAATTGATTTTGCTTTAAAACAAGATCTTTCACAACGATTCCCGTTATCGGTGAAAGTAATATCCCATTTCGATAATGACCTGTAGCAAAAAAGACCCCTTCCCATTCCGGATGCTCCCCGATAATAGGCCACCCATCAAACGTCTGCGGTCTTAAAGATGACCAAGCTTCAAGAATCGATTGATTCGAAATGGACGGAACTAATTGCTGGGCATTATTCATTAAGGAAGAAATACCTTGAACAGTCGGCTCTTGATGCCAGCTATCCACAACTGATGTCGCCCCAATAATACAACGTCCATTTAATTTCGGAACAATATAACAATGCTCATGAAAAATCGTTTTCGTGACAAGCGGTTTGTCCATTCTAATTGCAAAGCATTCCCCTTTAACTGGCTTCATCGGATTTCTTAAACCGAGCTGCTCAAAAAATTTCCCGCTCCAAACGCCATTTGCGACGATGACTTTTTCACAATTAAAAATACCTAGAGGTGTTTTTAATGCATAGCTAGTGCCTGTTTTATTTACTTCATAAACTGGAGTTTGTTCATAAAAATCGGCCCCAAATGCCCTTGCACCTTTAGAAAATGCTTGACATAACGCTTTCGGCTCGACTTGCCCATCTCCTTTTATCCATAATGCCCCGATGATGTCATCTGTTAAATTCGGTTCTTGTTTTAACACTTCCTTTTGATCATGCCAAACAAACTCTTTTTCACGATCGGCTAACGACTTTAATTCCATTGCTTCACTTTCTGTAAAGGCGAGCTGATACATACCTTCTTGCACAAGCTGTACGTGAATTCCCGTTATTTCATATAAATCTTTCGAAACATTCGGAAATAAATCACGACTCTCTCGGCAAAACTCATAAAAAATGTCTCTTTTTTTATTTTCTGAATGGGCTCCTAACATTCCTGCCGCTGCACTAGTCGCTTTTGATCCTAATTGTTCACTTTCTAACACAGCAGCACGAATTCCTTCTTTGCCAAGCTGATAAGCAATCGAATTTCCGATTATTCCTCCTCCAATAATCCCAACTTCGTAATTCATCATCGTTTCTCCATCCCCTTCATCGAATCTTTTAAAGCTTTGGCAGCATCTTGCGGATGTGGTGATGAAAATAAATATGACATTACCGCAATGCCGGAAGCCCCAACTTTGATCACTTCTTGCACATTTTTTAAGGTTATACCCCCAATGGCAACGACTGGTATTGAAACGCTTTCGACAATCTTCTTTAGAGCCGTTATTCCCCGTGGCTCTACTCCTTTTTTAGAGTCCGTTTCAAAAATATGGCCGAATAAAACATATTGTGCCCCTTCTTGTTCTGCCCTCTTTGCTTCTTCGAGTGAATGAACGGATACTCCTACACACATTTGGGGAAACCTATTTTTGACCCTTTGTACAGGTAAGCTTGATTGTGGAAGATGAACATGAGACAGATTCGTCATAAAAGCAACATCCAATCGGTCGTTTATAATGAGTTTTTCCTTAGGACAATTGTTTTGTAAAAGCTGATCGATAAGGTCGATGATTTCCTTTGCACTTTTATTTTTTTCGCGAATGTGAATATAGTCTACATATTCCTCAATTGATAATATGATGTCCATAAGCTCTGACGTTGTTTTTTTCCCATCTGTAATCGCATGAATTTCCACACGATCCCCCCTTTTCAAAGGCTCTTTCTAAACGATTGTTGCTTTATATACTTTTAGACTGTCAGGCAATCGACATGTTTAATATGTCACGCTATTGCGTGAAATCGATTGTCGGACAAATGTGATTTATCCGACCACGTGCTTTATTCGGTTCATAGACAGTCGAAAAGCATCATAGTTTTTGAAAACAGCCTTTTCAAAAAACGAAAAAACCACTCTCCAAATAAAGGAAAGTGGTAAAAATGTATTGATCAACAACATAACTTATCATCTACATGTCCACTTCCCTACGCTGGTGTTAACCAGATCAGGTTCAAAGGGTCTTAAAGTTACACTTTAATCTCAGCCTTTCTGAAAGGCTCCCCTAGTGGTTTTCCTCATTCAGTTGTTTTATTTAACTTTCACTATACCATAATCATGGACATTTTAAAAGTGCGTTTTAACACCAATCACAAAATTCAAGTTCACGTTTTAATTCATCCACATATTCGCGTGAACCTGTAACGATGAGACGGTCACCGTTTTTAAGTTCTGTATCTCCATGAGGAACGATTGAATCCTTCCCTCTAAAAATACGCACAAAAATGACATCACCTGTAAACGGAAAATTTCTGAGTAAAATTCCATGATATTTATAATTATTCATATTAATTTGATACAATGTCGTTTCTTGATTTGATAATATTCGCATAACACTTGGCGACTCAATAAGAGCACGGAGTAAGATTTTCGTTGATAGTAGAACGGAGAACACATCAATTCCTTTTTCTTTAAGCTGCTCATCTAATTCAGGTGACGCAATACTTGCAATCACTCGATTTACCCCTAATTCTTTGGCTAACAAGGCAATTTTTGCATTTTGCTCTTCATTTCCTGTTGCAACAACAAGAATATCTGAATCGAAAATGTTATGCTTTTTCAGCGTTTCAAGCGAGTAATTTTCAAGCTCTATTATTTTAAATAATGATTCAGCTATTTTTTTGTCAATTTTATCTTGCTGGGTATGAAATACTGTTGTTTCATATAATTGATCATTTAATTCACGTGTGACAGGCAGAGTCAATTGATTTGCCCCAATAAAGAATACTTTTAATTTCGGATTTTCTCCTTCTTGCTTTGGGAAAATTTTACGGAATCCGATTGGTGAAACAATACTTGCAATGACGGCCACTAAAATGAGAGCCCCTGACATATTTGCATCAATAACATTCATCCGCTCTCCAATTTTTGCGGACGCAATGACAAGCGAAAGTGTTGATGTTAATAAAAAGGCTGAGGCAACAGTTGTTTTAGCGTCATACCAGCTTAATAAATAAAAGGCAGGGGCAAGCTTTGAAATAAATAAAGCTAAAAACAGCAACGGAATAAGCAATAAAATTTGTGGATCTTGGAACAATGTCCAAATATCAAGCTCAACCCCAACCATGACAAAGAAAATAGGAATTAAAAATCCGTAGCCAAATGAATCAAGCTTTTGTACCAAATCAGGGTTTGGCGACAATAGAGAAACTAACACTCCTGCTAAAAAAGC
This sequence comes from Bacillus alveayuensis, assembly GCA_030812955.1. Taxonomy (GTDB): domain Bacteria; phylum Bacillota; class Bacilli; order Bacillales; family Aeribacillaceae; genus Bacillus_CB; species Bacillus_CB alveayuensis. The sequence goes on along the minus strand of JAUSTR010000004.1, from coordinate 155,969 downwards.
TCCTAAAATATTTTCAGCACCGACCGTTTCTGAAATAGAAACAAGGACGATAATTAATGTAAACACGGCCCTTGTACCGATTTGAACCGTTCCTTTCGACATTGTTTCAAGAAAAGAACGATTTTGGAATCTTTTTCCCAAAAAGTATAATAGAACTCCCGCTCCAAACAATATGAGTAACAGCCATGTATTGTTGTTTCCTTCACCATATACGGCCACAAAAATAGCTAATAAAATCATCGTTGCTAAATCAGCAATAACAGCAATCAGCAAAATAATTTGCCCAATATTTGATTTCATAATATGGGCATCTTTTAATGTAGGCACCACAACCCCTAAGGATATTGTCGAAATAATTAACGTCATTAAAAAGGCATTATCGATAAAGCCAGCCCACACGAAAAAATATGATAATAGAAAGGATAGTACAAAAATCCCGATAAAGACTATGGTTGCGACTAGAAACGTATTCGGTGCATTTTTTCCATTTGGAAGAATATCTTTTTTCTTATTTTTTGCAAAAGCTGAAAAATCAATTTCTACACCACTTAAAAACATTAAGAAGATAAATCCAAACGTTGACAATATTTCAAGCCATGGATCAGGATGAACGATATTAAAGCCGCTCTTCCCGATAATGAGTCCCATAATAATTTCAGCCACAACAACTGGAATCATATTTAACCTAAAGCGATGTAAAATGATCGGTGTTAAAAAAGCGACAATAAGCACAATCACTAACGAAGTCACTGAAGCATGATTTTCCATTAACAAAACCTCCTATATCAAGAGGAAATCTTAAGCCATTTTTAATCTCTATAATAAATAGTTCATAAAAAGTGTTGCCATACCAAAATAAATCAAAATACTAATCATGTCATTGATCGTTGTAATAAATGGACCCGAAGCAACGGCGGGATCAATGTTTAGCCGATGCATGATTAACGGAACAAAAGCACCAGCAATGGTTGATACAGTTAGCGTAGATAAAATGGATATCCCTACTAATAAACCGAGAAACAGCTCCTTTTGCCATAGAAAAACAATGAGTGTGACAAAGATTCCACAAACTAGACCAATAATTAAACCAGTACCTGCTTCTTTTAAAAGGACTTTTCCAATCTTATCTTTTTCTAAATCACCTGTCGCAATTCTTCGTACGGCAACCGCTAATGCTTGTGTTCCTGTATTTCCAGCCATTCCAGCAATCAATGGGATAAAGACGGCTAATATGGCCACTTTGTTCAAAGTATCTTCAAACTGTCCAATTAAGCTAGCTGTTAACATTCCTAAAAATAGTAAAATGATCAGCCATGGTAGACGCTTTTTTGCAGCTGAAATCGGATTAGGGTCATGTGAATCGACATCACTAACAGCAGCAAGCTTTGAATAATCATCTGACGCCTCTTCATCTAATACATCAATGATATCATCCACCGTAATAATTCCAAGCAAACGGTTTTGATAATCGACAACAGGAAGAGCTAAAAAGTCATAATCCTTCATCTTTCTAGCCACTTCTTCTTGATCATCACTAACCTTTACAGAGAAAACTCTCTCATTCATAATATCTGCAATCATCGATTCATCATCATGTATAATTAAATCCCGTAATGAAATAACCCCTACTAAACGTTTCTCTTCATCAATAACATAAACATAATAAATCGTTTCTGCATCAGGTGCTTTGCTTTTCAAAATTTGCATCGCTGAACGGACCGTTTGATTCGCATGAATCGCAATATATTCTGTTGTCATAATACTGCCGGCTGTAAATTTTTCATAATGAAGCAACTCACGAATTTCCTCGGCAGATTCTTTATTCATGATCGTTAAATAACTAGCTAGCTGATCCTGGTTGAGTTCATTTAAAACGTCTACAGCATCGTCAACATACATATTTTCAAACATTTGCGCCGCAAATGTAGGATTCATTTCTTCCAAATATTGCTTAAAGTTATCCTCATTTTCTTCGATGTTTTCAAAGATTGACGCCATTTCTTCTGGTGAAAGAAATTTATATAAATGCATTCTAGCATCTTTCTCTAATTTCAAAAAGAATTTTGTTTGATCATAAGGATGAAGCTTTAGAAAAATGTCACGAAACGTTGTGATATCTTCATTATACAAAGCATCGACTAATATTTTGTGATCATAATCTCGTTCAGTATTAGCAGTCACGATATTCCCTCCTCTCCGGAAAATTTGCTTTTATTTCCCAAAGATTCCGACCATCACTGTCTTACTATATTAGCAAATCTAATGATTGTTGTCGCTAATTATCGTAAAAAAACATCAATATATAAATAGACGGAATATTCGTAAAGCATAAGATAGCAAGGTTTCGTGACACCATTAACCACAAGTATTCCCGGTACGTCATCGAATTAGCTTTTAAACACAGATGTGGGACTATCCAATTAGAAGATCTGTCTGGAATTAGCAAAAATGAAGTGTTTTTGAAAAACTGGTCTTATTTTGACCTTCAAGAAAAAATTCAGTATAAAGCCAAGCTAGTAGGGATAAAGGTAATTAAGATTAATCCTGAATACACTTCACAGCGTTATAGTAAATGTGGTCATATCGCTAATGAAAATCGTTTTGAAGAGAATTTTTGATGCACTAAATGCGGTTTTAGAACTCACGCCGATTATAATGCTGCAAAGAATATTGCTCATCCAAAGATCGAAGGGATTATTAAGAAACAGTTGAACACTGTTGGAAGATGATTAAAATTCCGGGGCGATTCAACGTCCTTAAATCGAGAAGTACAGTAAATGATACACTACCGGAACGTTAACACTCGATAAGGTAGTGTCAAAAGTTCTATGAAAACTTAATAAATGCGCAGAGTTATTTCCATGTATTAGGTGGTAAGTCCCCGCAATCGCTCTTGACAAACACGCCAATGGTTGAATGTGAGGATATCAAGGGCGAAGGGAACAAAAAGAAGTCATACCAAATAAGCCCTTGGTCTTTCCATTTTAAACCATTGGCGAGTTCGGTTTGTCAAGAGTTCGCTGTTGCCGATTGCTGAGTAACCCAAGGGATCAGCTATACAAAAAGTGAAGCTGAACGTTGCTCGACGATCCATTGTTGGGCTAACTCAATCAGCTTTGTCCAACGAGCAGTCATGGTAGGTAGCCCAAGTAATGCCGGGTGGACAACAGGCACTTTCCTTTCTAGAGCCGCGTGAGGACGTAAGAAGTTAAAATAAGCGACAAACAATGTGACGAAAGATACGGAACCGTGTTCAGACCCTAATCCGTGTGTCGGGCGATAGTTGCCCTTATATGTTCGATTGAGCCCTTCGACAATTTGTTTCAGAGGTCGATATTCGGTTGAAACAGGATCTTCATTGGTGAGACCAATGACTTGTTTTACATCAAACGAAATCCCATGTTGAGCTAAGAAATGTTGGGTGAGAAGGTAGATTGGATTCCCGTCGACAACGAATATAAGATTTTCAGGTATTTCTTTCATCTTTAGTAATACTTCATCGATCGCACGAATAGCGGACGTTGTGTCACGGTTTGAAGACACGGGGTAAGAAAGGATAATCTTTTTCACCGCATCAAACAAGAAAAACAGATAATGCCATCGACCGTTTACGCAGATGTACGTTTCGTCCCCACAAAATTGATCTGAAAGCTCATACGGATAGTGATCCACATACATATATGTTTTGCTGGAAGGAAGCGATCCGACAGCCAATTCAGCGGTCATGAAAGTGATTCAAAGCGCTTACAACTCCTTGTCAGACAAAAAAAATATTCAGCCTGATGTCGAATATTATTATGGCTCTGACAAAATCAATCTTTTTGATCAGACAGGTTCGATACTTATTGGTTTTTTTGTCTTTTTCTTTGTTTTTATTATAGGCGGCATTTCATTTTTGCAGGAAAGAACGCAAGGAACATTATAAAAATTGTTGTCGACACCGATTAAAAGATGGGAGATTGTAACAGGTTATTTGCTGGGATTTGGTTTATTTACGATTGTTCAATCGTTCGTTATTGTCACGTACTGCGTATATGTACTTGATATTTGGATGGCGGGAGATTTTTGGCAGCTATCAGTCGTCACTTTTTTGCTGGCGATCACGGCACTGACGCTTGCTACCCTTTTATCAGCCTTTACTAATAAGACGAAAAAAGATTTGCTGATTTCCATCGTCTCGCCGATGATTATGAAATTTGCTGTTTTATATAATTATTTACTAAAATGTAATAATCAATATAAAACTAGCGTTGCATTGAATTAAATTATAGTAATGTTCAAAGTTATCAGTTAATAAAAAATCCTTTACTATGGAAAGTACAAGGTTGCTGTTCAAATCCAAAGTAAAGGGTTCATATTTGTATTGGTAAGTATTTCTTTTTTTCATATGCTGTAAAAACACATTTTCCGTTCATACAGCAGTCTGTTATTACAAAACGGCTATGATAACAATTATAGCCAATTGTCTTCAAGCACTTATCAATAATAGTGCGCTTTTGTAAGCATACCCAATTTGAAGTCGCATGAAGTGCCAGACATTTTTTATTTTATACCGCTTTTGTTTTCGTAAACTGGCTGTAATAAAGGTCAGCATAGAAACCATTGGCTTTTAACAGTTCACGGTGGGTTCCATGTTCAATTACTTTTCCTTGATCCATGACTAAAATGATATCGGCGTTTCTAATTGTAGAGAGCCGGTGGGCAATGACAAAACTTGTCCGGCCTTCCATTAAACGGTTCATGGCCTGTTGGATTAAAAGCTCTGTTCGAGTATCGACGTTTGATGTCTCCTTATCCAAAATTAAGATCGGGGGGTCAGCAAGAATCGCCCGAGCAATCGTTAGAAGCTGCTTTTGATCTTGAGAGATGTTCGAAGCTTCCTCATTTAAGAGCGTATCGTACCCTTCTGGCAAGGTCCGGATTAAATGGTCGCACATGCTGTTTTTGCCGCTTGAAAAATTTCTTCGTCAGTCGCCCCGTTTTTACCATAAGCAGTGTTTTCTTTGATTGTTACGTGAAAGAGCCATGTATCCTGTAGCACCATTCCAAATGTGTTGCGGAGATTTTCGCGGGTTTTTCACGAATATCAATACTACCACTATGAATCTCATAAAATCTCATCAATAAATTGATGGGTAATCGGAAAATAGTGTGGAAAGAGGGTTAAAAAGTTCCCTCTTCCATAGCCTTATTCAGTGTGGAAAAATCAGCACCATAGATTTCTTCATACACCCATTCATATACTGGTTTTAACCAATTTGGCATTTGATTAGGTAGCATTTTACCGAATGTAACTTCAACTTCTTTGAATTTCTTTTTCTTTTTGACTTTACGATAGCCCTGTGTGAACAAAATCTTGGCTCTGAGGGCTTCAAAAGAGTAACCACGACCAATAATGATTCATTGTCTTAATTAAGCGATTTAGGGACTCTGTAGACTTTACAACTGTTTTTTATGAGTCAATAATGCTTATAATAGAACGAGGTGATGAAAAATGAAGTACGATATTATTGGAGATATACACGGTTGTTTTGTTGAATTTTTACAGCTAACAAAAAAATTAGGGTACCATTGGAGAAATAAAACACTTGAACATCCTGATGGCCGAAAGCTTGTCTTTGTTGGAGATTTAACCGATCGCGGTCCGAACTCTTTAAAAGTCATTGAAACCGTCTATCAAATCGTAAAACAACATAAAGGAATTTACGTTCCTGGTAATCATTGTAATAAATTATATCGCTTTTTCCGTGGCAATCCGGTTCAAATTGCCCACGGCTTAGAAACAACAGTGGCGGAATATGAAAGCTTGCATGATGAACAACAAAGATTGATTCGCGGCATGTTTATGGAACTTTATGAACAAGCCCCACTCTATGCCATTTTAGATAACGGGCAGCTAGTTGTAGCTCATGCTGGGCTGAAAGAGGAGTATATAGGAAGAAAAGACAAAAAGGTAAAAACTTTTGTACTTTATGGAGATATAACAGGAAAGAAAAACGCTGACGGTACACCAGAACGAAGAGACTGGGCAAAGGAATATAAAGGAAAAGCTTTTATTGTTTATGGGCACACACCTGTTAAAAAACCACGTTTTATCCATAATACTGTCAATATTGATACAGGTTGTGTATTTGGAAATTGTTTAACGGCATTACGATATCCAGAAAAAGAAACGATTTCTGTCCCTTCGACAATGCCATATGTCCCTGAAAAATTTAGAGCTTTTCATGATGAAGATTAAACATTGAAAAGCATGCCCCGCTTCATTAGGCATGCTTGTTTAATACATTTTTCATATCCTCTGGGATTGGACATGTAAACGAAAGTGTTTTTTTACAAAATGGATGATAAAAATCAATTTGATAGCTATGCAGTGCTTGGCGGTTGATGTCTGTTTTCTCCCCTCCGTAAAGGGCATCTCCACATAATGGATGGCCAATGTGAGCCATATGAACACGTATTTGATGGGTTCTTCCTGTTTCTAATTGGAGCTCGACAAATGTACACTTTTGTAAACGTTTTAGCACACGAAAGTGAGTAATCGCCTGCTGACCATCTTCACGTACAGTCCGTTCAATAATACTATCTTCCTTTCGTGAGATTGGCGCCTGTATCGTTCCGTGATCTTGTTTAAGAACCCCATGTACAATCGCAACATATGTCCTTTTAATCGTTCCGTTTTGCTGCTCTTTCGAAAATAACGAGTGACTAAAGCGATGCTTTGCCACAAGCATGATTCCTGAAGTATCTCGATCCAATCGATTGACGATATGAACGGTGCGTTCTTCACCATGTTGTTGAAAATGATATAGCAATCCGTTAGCTAAGCTTCCCGTCGGATGCTCGCGGGATGGAATCGTCGATACGTATGGTGGTTTATTCACAACGAGACAATGTTCATCTTCAAAGACGATTTCAAATGGGACTTTTTCCGGTTTCATCGACTCACTCGGCTTTTCTTCTGGAAAAATAACAACGACAACGTCTTCTTTTTTTAACACATACCGTACATTTTCCTCTTTTCCATTTACAATAATTTTCCCACCATGAAATTTAATATCTGTCAAAGCTGCCTTTGAAATTTGTTGTTTCCGCAAAAATTCACGAAGGAACATCCCCTCATGTTCTTTGTCAATAACCCAATTTAACTGAAACGATTTCACGATCTAACCCTTTCCTTCTGGATTCACGAATATTTTTGTACCATTCCTTAATCATTTTCTGTAATAAAGGATTCGCGGACTCGTTTCCAAAATGGGAACGGACGGAAGCGTGCAAAGCGAACTTTTTCATTGGCAACCCGACATTGAATAGATTTTACATTTTTGTGCAAAAGCGTTAAGTGATCAATTGTAATTTGATAGTCCACATCGTTTACTGGCCGTAATAGGCAAGTATGATGATCTGGTAAAATGAGCGGTGAACCAATTGTCCGAAAGACCCGATTGTTAATCGAAGCCATTTCTGTTAATTGAATCGCTGGAAGAGAAGGATGAAGGATTGCTCCCCCTAATGCTTTATTGTATGCAGTGCTCCCTGTTGGGGTCGAAATACATAAACCATCCCCTCTAAATGTTTCAAATAATTGTCCTTTTATTTCAACATCCATCACAAGTGTACCTTCTATGCTTTTCACCGTACACTCATTCAAGGCTAAATAACGCGTTTCCTTTCCACCATGGTGATGTCGAATAATGACCTCTAACAAAGGATATTCAACGACCTGATAAGGCGTTTTCGCAATGGCAATGACGAGCTTTTCAATCTCCTCTGGCACCCAATCTGCATAAAAACCTAAATGTCCAGTATGTACACCGATAAAAGCCGTTTTATCTAATCGCCCTCGGTAACGGTGAAAGGCGTATAAAAGCGTCCCATCACCACCAACCGATATACAAATGTCTGGTTCATCTTCGTCATATTCCAATTCAAAATCTAGTAAATAAGAGCGCATTTTTTGGGCTAAAATATTCGATGTTCCATCACCTTTAGATGAGATCGCGAATTTCATAGTCTCCAAGCTCCTTTATAAATGAAATTAAGACTCCGTTTTTCGGGAAAAAATAACTTGTGCCTCTCGAATTTCCTCACGAATTTGCGACATTTCTTCATCTAAACGGTAGGCTGCTTCCGCTGCCCGTTGCAAACGTAATTTAATGTCTTCTGGTATGTTACCGCTATATTTATAATTTAATGAATGTTCAATCGTTGCCCAAAAGTTCATAGCTAATGTTCGGATTTGAATTTCCACAAGAATTTTTTTTAACCCTTTAAAGGTTTGAACAGGATATTTGGCCACAACATGGTAAGAACGGTATCCACTGTCTTTTTTATGATTGATATAATCCCGTTCTTCGACAATTTCAAGGTCATGGCGTTCGCGAAGCATTTTGACAACCGTCTTGATATCATCGACAAATTGACACATAATGCGCAGACCAGCGATATCTTGAATTTCATCTTCAATATTTTCTATAGGGATATTTTTTCTGCGTGCTTTATCTAATATACTTGCAATTGGTTTTACCCGTCCTGTTACAAATTCAATAGGGGAGTGTTCACCTTCCAATTCAAATTGAGAGCGAAGCCCTTTTAGCTTTACCTTCAGCTCTTCCACTGCTTGCTTATATGGTGATAAAAATTGTTCCCATTTTTGATAATTCATATTTTCCCCCCTCTAAAACAAAAAAACCTCAATTCAACCTGTTTCACAACTGAAAAATGTCTGTTACTTTCTTTTCCATTTCTTCTCCGTAATTAGCATTTCCTTTAATATTTTCAATTAAATAATCGAGCTCAGTATGAAAATCTTGAAGGAATATATGTTTATCATTGACAACAGCATAGACGGGAAGATTGTGTTCACGTGCTTCCTTTAATGCTGGCCAAAATGACGACGGCACGCTAAGATAAACAAAATCCTCACCGTTATCTAAAAGATAAATAAAAGCAAGCTGATCCGAATCTGCTAACATTTGCCCTTTTGCGTGTAAGTTTTCCGCTTCATCGGATAAAGACTCGACTTTTAGTAAAAGCTTTTCCTCATTATGTATCGCTTCTTTAACTTCCATTCGTTTTTTCATCGATATCTCCTTCCCGATGCTTTTTTGTCTTCTTTTGCTTCGAAAGATTAAAATAGCGCACGGTTGATTAGCTAGTAGGAGCTTTCCAAATTTTATTGTATCATAATAATAGAACGTTTTCTCGAATGAGTCACATAGGAAATCGATTCTTTCACATAAAAAATATGAAAGAAAGGAACGCATTTATGAGTCAACAAATAGAAATCGAATTTAAAAATTTGTTAACAAAAGAGGAATTTGAAAGATTATGCAGCTTTTTGGGCCTAGCCTCTACACATTTTCATAAACAGGAAAACCATTACTTCGATACTCCTCAGTTTTCTTTAAAGGAAAAGGGAGCAGCCTTACGAATAAGAGCAAAAAACGGAAAATATGTTTTAACGTTAAAAGAACCTGCGAAAATCGGACTTTTAGAAACCCACCAACCTTTGTCAGAAAATGAATGTAAAATTGCCCTTCAAACATTTTCTTTGCCAGAAAGCGGAGAAGTTTTGGATCGGCTAATCGCGCTAAATATCGAGCCATCCAACCTGCAATATTTTGGGGCGCTTACAACGTATAGAGCGGAAAAACGTTATGAAAATGGTTTAGTGATCTTAGATCATAGCCGATATTTAAATAAAGAGGATTTTGAAATAGAGTACGAAGTCGATGACGCGTCTCAAGGAAAAAAGCAGTTTCTTACTTTTTTGCAAACACATAACATACCAGTTCGCAAAACGGAAAACAAAATTAAACGTTTTTATTTAGCGAAATATGAACAATGCTAAAAGGGGAGCTTTCGTATGATTAATCTTTACAAGCACATGAAAACGATATTTGAGTTAAAAGCACTCCAAAACTTAACAGCTAGTCAAAGAAGGACTTGGAACGAAAAAAGTGAAGAAGAAAGCATACCATTTCAGCAGCTTCTTGCTTCCTTCACGAATGTCCAAAAAGAGCCGACCAGTCCTAAGGAAAGAGTTCCATCCATATCATTACAGACAGTAAACAAATCCATTTCGATTACGGCTAGTAAAGATGTTGATTCGATTATTGAACAAGCCGCTATAAAATACGGGGTTGACGCTCAATTAATTAAAGCTGTTATCCAACAGGAATCAGGCTTTAATCAACACGCGATTAGTCCAAAAGGAGCCGTCGGATATATGCAACTAATGCCGAATACAGCTAAAGCATTAGGCGTCAATCCATATGATCCTGTTCAAAACATTGAAGGGGGAACGAAATATTTAAAACAAATGCTAACCAAATATAATGGAAACATTGAATTAGCACTCGCCGCCTATAATGCAGGACCTGGAAATGTTGATAAATACGGAGGAATCCCACCTTTTAAAGAAACGGAAAACTACGTAAGAAAAATCATCAACGATTATTACGTTTAACCAACACCTTCTATCTTTATAATATGAAATTGTTGCGGACTAAAAGCCAGCCATGAACATGCTGGCTTTTTTATTGAACTCCTTTGGGCAAAAAGACGATTCGTTTGAGAAATCAAAAACCCATTGATAAAATAGTAATACATTTAAGTTTTAATTGATATTAAAGGAGATACAATCATGAAAAATCCATCCTTAACACCATATGAAGTGATTGGAGAACAACGATTATCGGAGCTCGTTGATTCCTTTTATGATAAAGTTCGTAAACATCCTTTGCTGAAACCGATTTTTCCTGATGATTTAACAGAAACCGCCCGGAAACAAAAGCAATTTTTAACACAATTTTTAGGAGGCCCGCCTCTTTATACAGAAGAACATGGCCACCCTATGCTTCGGGCACGGCACTTAGCATTCCCGATTACACCTAAAAGAGCACACGCATGGTTAAACTGTATGAAAGAGGCAATGGATGAGGTAGGACTTGAAGAAGAAGTTCGTGAATATTTTTATAACCGACTCATATTAACTGCCCAGCATATGATTAATACTCCAGATGACGATGAAATGAGAGAGGGTTTTTCAGGTGAACAAGAATCATTCTCTTGATCAGCATGCGGCGAATTTTTTCTCCCATTGTCATGGGAATCCTAAAAAGCCTCTGGAAGTTTACATGTTTATCGACCCTTTATGTCCTGAATGCTGGGCGTTAGAACCGTTTATCAAAAAATTGTTAATCGAATATGGCCGTTTTTTTACTCTTCGCCATATTCTTTCGGGACGTTTAGCATCTTTAAATTTAACAAAAAAACGAACACCAGAAAATATTGCACAATCTTGGGAAAAAACGGCGAGTCTCTCTGGAATGTCTTGTGATGGTACATTATGGTTTGAAAATCCGATCTCATCCCCATATACTGCGTCTTTAGCCATTAAAGCGGCTGAGCTGCAAGGGAGAAAGGCAGGAATACGTTTTTTGCGTAAACTGCAGGAAGTCGTTTTTTTGGAAAAACAAAATGTGTCAAACGAAAAAGTGTTGCTTGAGATTGCCAAAAGTGTAAATCTTGATGTAGATGAGTTTCAAAATGATTTATTTTCGACAAGTGCCATGAAAGCATTACAATGTGACTTTAAAATCACAACAGAAATGGATGTTCACGAGATTCCATCACTCATTTTTTTTCATTGTGATTCAGATAAGGAAGGTTTAAAAATAACTGGTTTATATCCATATGAAACATATGTGAATGTGCTGGAGGAGTTAATAGGACATAGGCTAAAACCATCACAAATCCCTCCTTTAGAAATGTTTTTAAAGTTTTTTAAATTTGTTGGAACTGAAGAAATAGCGGTTGTTTACAATATGACGAGAAAACAAGTAGAGAGGGAAATGAAACGTTTCCAACTCATGAAAAAAGTAGAACGAGTTCCCGTCAAATACGGAACATTTTGGCGTTATATTGAATAAAACAACAGGAATCGGTTTTTTCCGATGCCTGTTGTTTGTATACAAAGTCTTTTTCTAAGGAATTTTTCAGACAGAATGAAAACACATGTCACGAGGCACGAGCCCGACGAGAAGCGGAGTTACCAAGTACGGTAATGAAGCGCGATCGGGCGAAGTAACAAAGAATGCAAGCGTTTGCGGGCAGTCTGTAGGAATTCGGTCTTTTCCGATCCCTGGTTTTTAAAATAGACTAAACGAAAGCGTTTTCTTTCATAACATAAAAGAATCCGCACAGGGGGTGCGGATTCTTTTATGTCTTAACGACAACAAAGGGGATGGGAGAAATTTTTCACGGTCAAACAAAGGGGTAAATGTTTGTTTGTGATAAATTTCACGATTTTAATATATCAAATCTCTACTATATTTGACAAGTCCTAAATACAAATTTCACATATTTGTCACAAAGCATGTCAATAACTTTTCATGCATAGAATGGTAGTAAATGGCGTGTTCGTATAAGCATTTGATTGAAAGCATATGAGGAGGAAGCATCATGAAAAAAATTCATATCATATTCTCGCTATTGTTTGTAGTCATCGCCTTTTTCTATCATTTACTCGGTTTAATGAAGATGGCACCTCTTTATCTTACATCACCGCTTTTGTTTTTTTCTATTTTTATTACAATTTTAATCCTTAATCATAAAAAAACCTTTCGCGGCTTTTAATCGTAAAATCATCTATTACGAAAATCATTCATGTTATTTTCGCGGATAAACTTTTTACTTTCAGAAAAACGCTTTTTTAAAATAAACGGTGAAGACTTTATCTTCACCGCCCGTTTTACTTTAATAAAAGCTGTTCCATTTCTGTTAACTTTTCTTCAAATACTTTACATGCTTGTTCAATTGGTTTTGAGGTTGTCATATCGACCCCTGCTTTTTTCAACACTTCGATTGGATAGTCAGAGCTGCCAGCTTTTAAAAATTGTATATAACGATTGACCGCAGACTCACCCTCATTGATAATTTGTTCACTTAAAGCCGTTGCGGCACTGAAGCCTGTTGCATATTGGTATACATAAAAATTGTAATAAAAATGTGGAATTCTTGCCCATTCTAAACCGATTTCTTGATCGACAACGATTTCATCCCCAAAATATTTTTTGTTTAACTCATAATAAATGTTCGTTAATAAATCTGGTGTTAACGGTTCACCATTTTGAGCTCGAATATGAATATCGTGCTCAAATTCAGCAAACATCGTTTGACGGAAAACAGTTCCCCTAAATCCTTCTAAATAATGATTTAACAGGAATAATCGTTTCTTTTCATCATCAATGGTCTTTAACAAGTAGTCATTTAAAATATTTTCATTGCACGTTGAAGCGACTTCGGCAACGAAAATGGAATAATTTCCGTATGGATACGGCTGATGCTTTCTTGTGTAATAGCTATGAACGGAATGACCAAACTCATGGGCAAGTGTAAACAAGTTATTGACATTATCCTGCCAGTTCATCAAGATATATGGATTTGTACCATATGCACCTGAAGAATAAGCTCCGCTTCGCTTTCCTTTGTTTTCATATACATCAACCCAGCGATTAGCAAATCCCTCTTTTAAAATGCTAATGTATTCCTCTCCTAAAGGAGCCAGCCCTTTTAGCAAAATGTCCTTTGCTTCTTCATATGTTACTTTCATTTCAACATCTTTTACTAGAGGAGTATATAAGTCATACATGTGTAATTCATCGACATTTAATGCTTTTTTTCTCAATGATACGTAACGGTGCAATAAAGGCAAATATTGATGGATTGTCTTAATCAGATTATCATAAACTTCCTCTGGAATATTATTCGCACTTAAAGCCGCTTGTCGCGCTGTTTCATAGCGGCGAACTTCTGCATAAAAATTGTCTTTTTTAACGACTCCATTTAATGTACTAGCAAATGTATTTTTAAACTTGTCATAAGTGCTGTAAACAGCGTGGAACGCATCCTTCCGCACTCGGCGGTTGCTGCTTTCCATAAAGCTAATGTAACGCCCATGTGTTACTTCGACATCTTCACCTTTTTCATCTTGAATAACTGGAAATTCCAGATCTGCATTATTAAGCTTTGCATAGGTGTTACTTGATGACGCTAACGCTTCTGCCGCTTGTGCTAAAATAGCCTCTTGTTCTGCCGATAGCACATGTGGACGCTTGCGATTAATTTCGTTTAAGGCATGTTCATAAAGCTTTAATTGTACATTCTCTCGTAAAAAGGTTTGGATCTTCTCTTCATCAATCGCTAAAATTTCCGGAACCATGTAAGAAGAAACGCTGGAAGCTTCTGAATAAAGCATGGAAGCACGATCATTTAACCCTTGGTAAAATGAATTCGTCGTATCCTGGTCATAGCGCATATGGGCATATGTATAAAGCCTTTCGAGCCTCTCCATGACCTGATCTTGATATTTTAGTGCTTCAAATAATATCTCAGCTGATTCCCCTAGCTTTCCTTTGTATTCAGCAATTTTAGGAATGGCTTGTTTCACTTCTTGAAATTCCTTTTCCCACTCTTCATCTGTGGCAAAAATGTCTTCTAATCTCCATGTATATTCTTTGTTTATTTCTTCACGTTTCGGAAGTTTTTTTACAGCTGATTGTTCAGCCATCACAAGTCCCCTTTCACTAAAATGGTTCTTTTTTCAATCATATGCGAGATTTAGCTGTAAATCAATGATTTCACACTTACACTTAGGATATTCGCGACATGTTTTATTCATACTTCATATTTTTGACATATATTTTGCAAAAGTTGTTGATCGCGTCTAATGATCGTTTCAAGATTTTTTTGAAGTAGAATGTCCTTGTTTTTTCGAAATGAATATGGACCTACTTTTGTAAGGATACCAACCTCTGTTAAAGAATTGAAATATTGTAGGATCACAGATTGTAGCTTCATTCCATGAGAACATCTATTTTCACGAATCGGAAAAAAACGGACGAACGGGCGAATGAACCACACCACCTTTTCTAAATGAAAAACGCTTCGTTCAGGTATTTTTTGTAAAGCAATTAATACGATGCTTTGCCAAATATAAACGGACTCATCGATCATCCATCCAGAAGATAAAGGGAAAAACGCTTCAGAAGGTAAACATATAAGCGGTAGGCCAGCTTGTTCATATAACATCGTCTGGAGCATCCTCTCAGCTTTACTAAGCTTAACTTTTCGATTTTGTCGAAAACAATAAACTTTTCGAAACCACTCTTCATAAAAATGTGTAGACAAGTTCTGAAACATAGGATTGAGCAATTCGACGAAACTCATTTTCTTAATTGGAAATAAAGAAGTTTGCGCAAAAACAATTTGCTTAGAGAAAGGGATGATCATTTCGAGAAGAATAAACGATTGGAGATTCGAGCAATAAGAGAGAAGAAAAGGTTGTTCGTTGTTGTTCAAGCGGATAAAAGACCAGTGGAAAGATGTAAATCGATACGCAAAAGCTTGCTTTCGTTGTAAAAGTGTCCCCCCTAATACCCAAAGCGGCATCATCTTTTCCTTAAGATATCCGTCTGTTCGTTGATTGATGTGCTCGATAGGTATTTTAGAGCATTGATACTCAATCGGCACTGATTGATTTTTGTATTGAACAAACACATCTGAACGTTGCTTAATCGTTGGAAAATATTTTTCCAGCTCACTCGTTAGCCTTTGATGCTTGAGCCAATGAAAAAGCTGGAATTTCCCTTTCATATGATAAATGCTTTCATGTTCAGAATCAAACTGGCAGCTTTTATGGTGAATATGGGCAAAATGCGGGATCCTCACTTTTCCTACTTTTAGCTGCACAGAATGTTTGCATGCTGGACAAAAAAATTTTTTCGTTTTTTTCAATTCATTTAGCTCTTCTTTTGTCCATGTAGTGCTTGTTAAATCAATTACCTTATTTTGCCCATCTTTTGCGATAAGCATTATCTCACATCCTTTCTTCCGAATCGTTCGTTCATTAATTCTTCATTTATTTCTAAATTCCTTTTAAAAAATAAGGCTGTTTTCGTATACTTTGTTATTTTTCGACTCACGCTATAGCGTCATATAACAAGTGTATCGCTTGCCTGACAGTCGAAAAGCTAAAGTAAAAGTAAAGCAACAATCTTTTAGAAAGTTATACACAAAAAAGAGCCAAAAATAAAAAAAGAGGCTGCCAGTGCTGAACCCGACAACGCAATACGCGAGAGATCAGCACTTATGGGATAGCCTCATCATTTTTATAGCAATGGTGACAGCAATCTTGAAGTCGATTCAATGAGTTTAATATATATTGGACGCTTTTGAAACTCCTCTTCGATGATATGATGGGATGATTGCAGGTCTCGAACAAACTCATCTGTTAAAGTTTCGATTGATTCCGTTCGATATAAAAAGGCATTGACTTCGAAGTTTAAGTGAAAGCTGCGCATGTCCATATTTGCGGTGCCAATGGAAGCAAGCTCGTTATCAACGATAATAATTTTACTATGCATAAACCCTTTTTCGTATTCATACACTTTGACGCCAGCTTCTAATAGTTCCGGAAAATATGAACGAGACGCATAAAAAACAATTCGTTTATCTGGCTTTTTCGGTACAAGGAGTCGAACATCAATTCCACTTAAAGCGGCAACCTTTAACGCAGTTTTTATATCTTCATCAGGGATAAAGTAAGGGGAAGCAATCCAAATGGAATCTTTAGCTGAACAGATCATCGAGAAAAATAGATTTTTTATTACTTCCCACTTATTATCAGGTCCACCAGCAATTAACTGGACACCACCAGTCTGCTCAGGAATTTCAAGCTGTGAGGTCAAGTATTTTTCTGTTAACAATCGATTCCCCGTCATATAATACCAATCTTGCAGAAATATTAATTGCAAAGACCGGACCGCTTCTCCCTTGACCATTAAATGTGTGTCACGCCAAAATCCAAAATATGGGTTTCTTCCTAAATACTCATCTCCTATATTTAGACCACCTACAAACCCAACTGATCCATCGATGACGATGATTTTTCGGTGATTACGGAAATTAATTTTGTTTGATAAAAAAGGAAGTTTTACAGGCAAAAATGGAATCATTTCCACGCCCGCTTCTTTTAATTCACGCTGATATTTTTTGGAAAGCTGCCAGCTGCCAACAGCATCAAATAAAAATCTTACTTGAACTCCTTCTTTTGCTTTTCGAATTAATAAATTTTTTAATTTTTGTCCAATAACATCATGGCGAACAATATAATATTCTAAATGAATGTGATCCTTCGCTTTCTCTAATTCCTTGAAAATATGATCAAATGTTTCAATTCCATTTGTTAATACTTTTGTATATGTATTAAAGGAAATTGGACTGTTTCCTAGCGAATGAGCCAGCTTAAATAATAGCTTTTGATGGTTTCTCATTCGGCTCATTTTTTCTTCATAAGAATGAAATCCCTTTTCAAATTGAGCAAAGGCTTTTTCATCAATTAATGCTTTTTGCTTAAAAAGGCGTTGCTTGCGAACATTTCGCCCAAAAAATAAGTAGAATAAAAAGCCTATTAACGGAAAGCTACCAAGCACCACAATCCACGTCAACGTTTGGGTTGGATGGCGATTCTCTAAGAAGATAACAAATCCAATGAAAATAATCGATAACGTAAAAATCACTGAAACAGCCCCAAGAAGCCATTGTTCCCAATAGTTGCGTGTTAAAAATAATAATACCGCTAGTCCTAAGATAAAAACGATGACTTGTATCGTATTTTTCATAAACTCCTCCAAGCTCTTATTATCGAACATAATAAAAGGAATAAATATTTAAAAAGGCCGATTTCCTTCGAAATCGGCAAAATTTAAGAAAAGTGCTTTCGAACTTGGTCTAAGGCATTGTCCTTCATGATTAGTTTTCCATACTCATCTAAACGATGAATTGTAACTCTTGATTCTTGTCCATATTCCAAAACAACGCTCAAAATATCTTCAATCATTTCATCGTTTTCTTCTAAGAACTCTACGTATAAATAATATTTCCCTTCAAACACATACAAGCTATTACGGAAGCCTTCAAGCTCATGCTTGGAAAGGGAAATAACATGTTCAAAATCATCGAATTTCATAACGAATTCTAATTGTTCCGTTTGAGCATTTTCTTCTCGATGAGAAGAAGTATTGAAATGCTTATCTAATAATGATTCAATATTTTCATCTACAGGAAAGTCCTTTAGTTTATCATCAAGCAATGGAAGCTCAATTTTTTGCCCGTCTTTGGATAATTGTGCTTTTGTTACAATGACCTCAAGTCCTTTATCATTTGCTTGAACTTGAATCCAAAGAGGTCCTTCAATCGGAAAATCTTCTTCCTCATTTATTTCATCCATCATTTCCCAAAACAATTCTTCACTGCGTTCTCGATTGTACCATATTTCTTCACGGTCAAAGCCGCGCTCTTCTATATCAATATATGAAATGTAAAACTTAACGGTATGTTCATTAATACGTTCGATTTCCATTTGAACAACCTTCCCTTCTATTTAAATTTTTGAAGGGACAACTAACCCCCGAATTAGTTGCACTTTTCTTCCCTTTACCCAAATCCAAGGTATTTAGACCGTTAGCACTCTAGTTGTTCAATTTTTTATATCTTGTACTTCTATTGTATGATAAATTGCTTCATAAAGAAATAAAAAAAGCTTAGATTTTCTAAAAACAGTTATATACCTATTTTTTATCTGTTATGGCCACTCGCTTATACATATTCTCCACCTTTATTCATATACATGGTACAAGCTATAACGAATAGGAAGAGGTTTTACGATGGAGCATGAGTTAATTCTTTCTGTTTTCATGATTATTGGAATCGATTTAATATTAGGTGGAGATAACGCCATTGTGATTGCCATGGCTTGTCGAAATCTTCCTGAAAAACAGCGAAGTAAAGCAATTATTTTTGGAACGATCTTAGCTGTGTTTTGTCGAATCTTGTTAACGATCATGGCTGTTTATTTATTACAAATTCCATTTTTAAAGCTTGCAGGAGGAATTTTTTTATTATATATCGCTTTTTCCTTCATAACTGGAAATGAAGATGATCCCTCCATCAACAGTTATCAATCATTGGGAAAAGCCATTCAAACGATTGTTTTGGCTGATCTTGTAATGGGATTTGATAACGTCATTGCCATTGCTGGAGCTGCAAATGGTCATTTTGAATTAGTATTATTCGGCCTTGTCATTTCTATACCAATTATTGTATGGGGAAGTCATATTATTTTACTATTAATGAATCGCTTTCCTATCATTATTTACGCAGGTGGCGGGATATTAGCCTACACAGCGGGAAAAATGATTGCACATGAAAAATGGACCCAAGTGGTATTTTCGAATCATCCTTCCTTGCAATTGACAATCCCGTATGCTACGACGATCTTTATCCTGTTTTCAAGCCTCTTGTATCGAACAAAATATTTATAAATGATGAAAAACAAGCTAGACTTGACTGCAAATCAAGTATTCAATTTTATCATATTCTTAACCATAATAAAAACCTTCTACTCCTAATAAAAGTAGAAGGCCAAATCTATATTAATTGACTAAACGCTGTGCTTCTTTTAATTGATAAGTGCGAACTTTACGCGGCAGAAAACGACGAATTTCATCTTCATTATAGCCAACTTGCAAGCGTTTTTCATCCATAATAATTGGTCGGCGTAGTAGTCCAGGATTTTTCTGAATAATATCAAATAAATCTTGAAGAGGTAACGAGTCAACATCGATATTTAACTTTTGAAACACTTTTGATCTAGTTGAAATAATTTCATCTGTCCCATTTTCGGTCATACGTAGAATTCCTTTAATTTCATCAATCGTTAGCGGTTCAGCCAAAATGTTTCGTTCTTTATATTCAATGTTATGCTCTTCTAACCACGCTTTAGCTTTACGACATGAAGTACAGCTTGGAGATGTATATAATGTTACCATAACCCTTCACTCTCCTCTTTATAAAAAAAGTACCATCATCAAATTCTGATGTACTATATGAAATGGCTTATAAATTTTATCTATTTAGTATTATACTATAAAAAAGTAAGTTAGCATATATTTTTTTATTATTTTTTAATTAAAATTGTTACAAATAAATGAAGGGTTATCTTTGATAATTTTTATTTTTTATTCTCAATTAGTTAATTTCATCGAAAATATTCCCGTTACGATTCTCATCCATTGTCAAAACTTCATCTACATCTTGGTACGACTTGCCATACCATTCTTTATCTTTATAGGTGTGTATCTGATTGTACGTTTTCTTCATCGCTTCGTATATTTCTTCTTCTGATGCATCTGTCGGAGACCAATACAATATTTCCATTTCATTAATTTTATTTGTGGCTAATGAACGTCTGCGATAACCAATTGATTGTGCATGTTTAAAGTTTTCACGTTGATAAAATCTTAATCGTTTTTCTGTATCAGCATCATCTTCATCAACTGGCTCAACTTCTAAAATAATCGGTTTTCCTTTTTTCTTTAAACGGCTGATGAGTTCATGACCAATCCCTTTCCCACGCGCATCTTTTGAGACGTAAATATAATCAATAAAGATAAAATCATTAAATTCAGCATACATGAGAACATGATGAGGCCCCTCATCTTTTTGATAGATGTCTCCTTTTTCTTTTAGAAGAGCTTCCATATGTTCCTTTGATTTCATTTCTTGAACAGGAAAATATTGATTTAATTTTTCGTACCAGTTCATCGATCTACTCCCTTATTTCATTTTTCAATCGCAGTCTTTTTTCGTATTTATATATACCCACTTTCTGATACGATAAACATTTTTTTAACGAAAAAGTTGAAGAATATTCCGACTTTTATATTTTTTTCATTTACTTATGCAATGAAATCATTTCGATAGGCAATATTCTAACAGTTGCTTTACTACAGCTTTTCGACTGTCATTGGCAAGCGATACGCTTGCTATGTCATGCTATCGCATGAGTTGAACCGAACAAAATCGATTGTCGGACAAATGTAATTTGTCCGACCACGTACTTTGTTCGGTTCATAGACAGTCGAAAAGCAACAAAGTTTACGAAAACAGCCTTTTGTTAAATGGATAGGGCTTGCATATCATGTTTATATCGTGTATTCTGTAAACGTCGAATGATACAATTTGATATCGTATGCAATGACGAAGAGTAGTACATGTTTGAAGCAGTATGTAGAGAGTTTGTGGCTGGTGAAAACAAACACTGCACGGCATGGAATGGACTTCGAGCATTAACGCTGAACGCATGAGTAGGCGTTGACGTTTCCTTGCGATAAAAGGATTGAAGTGATTTCTTGCGCTAGCTAAGAAATAAGTAGGGTGGCACCGCGGTCCATTCGTCCCTATCTGGGAGAATGGATCTTTTTTATTTTTAGTTGATAAAATGTGGTTGAAAACGAGGAAAGATGACTTATTTTTAGACAAACTTTTCAAGGAGTGATGTTGATGAAGACGATATTCTCAGGCATTCAACCTAGCGGAACTTTAACCCTTGGAAATTACATAGGCGCTATGCGTCAGTTTGTTGAGCTTCAACATGACTATAATTGTTATTTTTGTATCGTTGATCAGCATGCGATAACCGTTCCACAAGACCGCTTAGAGCTCAGAAAAAATATCCGAAGCTTAGCAGCCCTTTATTTAGCTGTTGGAATCGACCCTGAAAAATCAACTCTTTTTATTCAATCAGAAGTTCCTGCCCACGCCCAAGCAGGTTGGATATTGCAATGCTTATCTTATATTGGTGAACTAGAGCGGATGACACAATTTAAAGATAAATCAAAAGGGAAAGAAGCCGTTTCTGCTGGCTTATTAACCTATCCGCCACTTATGGCAGCAGATATCCTTTTATATAGCACTGACTTAGTTCCTGTTGGAGAGGATCAAAAGCAACACCTAGAATTAACACGTGATTTAGCTGAGCGCTTTAATAAAAAATACAATGACATATTTACGATTCCACAAGTGCGCATCCCAAAAGTTGGAGCCCGTATTATGTCGCTACAAGACCCAACTAAAAAAATGAGTAAATCCGATCCAAATCAAAAAGCATTTATCTCTCTTTTAGATGAGCCAAAGCAGATTGAAAAGAAAATAAAAAGTGCTGTTACCGATTCAGAAGGGGTTGTCCGCTACGATAAGGAGAATAAACCGGGAATTTCAAACTTACTATCGATTTATTCCATTTTAGGAAACATTTCAATTGAAGAGCTTGAAGCAATGTATCAAGGAAAAGGATACGGTGAATTTAAATCTGACTTAGCTGAAGTCATTGTCAATGCTCTCGCACCTATTCAAGAAAAGTATTACAAGCTCATTGACTCAGAAGAGCTCGATGACATCCTAGATAAAGGGGCAGAAAAAGCGAATAAAGTCGCAAGCAAAATGCTAAAGAAAATGGAAAACGCCATCGGTTTAGGACGTAAAAATCGCCGATAAAAGATCAGCCCTTATCCTTATATTTTCTTTGGATAAGGGCTTTTTCATGAATTTTATTGACTCGAGCAATCGATCGATTTTTTGACATTCATTTTCAAGGTGAACATGTTAATTCACTTTCGATTCATGCTCCATTTCCCACAATTTTTCAAAGAAAGGCTGCCCTTTAATTAAACCTTCACATAAATGTAAATGTCTATCAGACCAACCTTCTATTGTTTCTGTATATAATTTGTTCCACACTTCATCGAAGTTCATATGTTGTATTTGTTCATACATGTGAGGATTCCATTCCGTATACCAATATTTAATCTCTGCCGTATTTCTCGTTGATTGCAATTGATCAAGCGCCATAAACAAAAGCTGCTTTAAATGACGTTCCTTTCGTGTCAAGCCCCTCATATAGTCAGGAGAAAGTGATAAAATATGATATTCTTTCTTTTGTACAAGTTCTGGATTAAATTCATATTTTTCTGGTTCAATATCTTTGATCATGTCATAAACAAGTTGTTCTTGTCTAGGGATCAGTCTGCTTTTTCGAATTGGAATGGAATATCCGATGGTATCAACCGCAAGGATTCCCTGCCCATCAGAAACAACAAAACAATAATCCATCTGAATACGCTCATGATTTTTTCGACAATAAGCCTTTTGATAAACATCTTTTAATAATTGTTGAGGCAAGTCACGCAATTCATTTTCAATATAATCATATAAGGTCGCATCAATTTTCAATAGCGGAACTTGCTCTAACAGCTCGACACTGTCATCTTTTCTCCATTCATGAAAATGACAGACATTGTACCCATTTTCTTCTCCTTCGAACCAATTCACCCATACATCATGAAGAAACAACATCTTTCGACCCCTCACTTCAAACCGTTTGTCATTCATTATGGGCAGGGGGAAAATATTTTATTCCAAAATATTCTTATATAGGGTAATTTTTTTATCATGTATTTTCTTCATCTTCTGATGATGGGTAAATAATACTAATCGACAAAATGACGATTCCAAAAACAAACAAATAGCATTCAATACGAGTAGAGATAAATTTTAAATAATGGAAAAAGGTATGACCCGTTGTCATGATATTTAAATAGGCGATGCAGCTGACCCCGCCAGCAATTGTAAAGCCGAAACCAATCAAGTAAAAAAAGATTCGAAATATCACATTGATCACCTTTAGGAAACTTGTCCACTTATTAAAGAATATGTCCTCCCCATCCTAAATATCCATGAAAAAAGGATTCGCTAGTCCATATTTGACTTTGAATCCTTCTAGTAGATTACTGATTCTTGAATTGATTTTCATAAAATGCCACGATCTGATCAACAGGGATTGTAAATGTTTCCTTTATATTCAGTTTATGTGTTTTATGATATGTTCGAACAATATGATATCCTAACGCATATCCAAGCATATGTGGATAAAATGCCTTACCAAAAAGTAGTTGTACATATTTTGGGTCATCTCTTTTTACCAATTGATTCGGTTTTATCCAAAGATTCCACCATCTGTTTAACTGGCCTGGTGAATATTTCTTTACCCATACAGTTAATGCTTGTTCACCAACTGTTTCACATACGGCATGCTCCGCAAGTCCTTCTAAAATGATGGCATCGATTAAAGTGTAATGTTCTTCTTTTTTTTCATGCATCGATAGTCGGCAAATATGATGATATTCATGAGTTAAAACCGTTTTTAATTCTTCATCACCAACTTCCTTAGAGAGAAACATAAACAGTTTATCACGAAACGAAACGCCGGATTTCCCGCGGAAATCACGTGATAAAAGGCCGCTCGATTCATCAACGGGAAAAATAAAAATCGGTATATCAGGCCCTTGCCATTTTGCTTTTAAATCATTAAAAAATTGCCTTACACGACCCCAAACATTATATTTGATCATTTGTTGAATATATGGTTTGCTTACTCTTTTATACATACCGAATTCATTTAAGTAATGATGAATTTCACGTTCATTCATTCTGTGAAAATATGCTTTCAGCTCTTGGCAAATTTTTATTGGATTTGAATCTTTTTTCAGCCATTCATCCGTTTTCACTACCCCCATACTAAAACCACCTCTTACGGTTTATTGTATGAGTGCTAATGAAACGTGGTGATTATGCATTCTAATTTTTAAAGAATAATTGACAACCATTCTATTCAACAAAAAAATAAAAAATTTGATTTATTCTCTTTTTTAATTTCCTAATACTGTCAATAGAATTCTTTGGAGAATCACTAATACGAGGAATATACCCGACAAAAGCAACAATCCAGAGTTGTATAAACCAAAAGCGGCGATCCCAAACAATAATAATTCTAAAATCAACCGTAACCATTCCGAGATATGAATAGATGCCTTAGGAGAAATGAACATCCCCCACAACAGCATCATCATAACAGGCATGAAAATAAGAAGAAAAATCTTCATTCCCACCCCTTTTCCAAGGTAATATCCCCAGTATCCAAGCGCAATGAGCGAACAAATTTCCAACAAAAAACGAATGGCAAGAATGATTTCTTTCACGTAATTAATCACTACCTCTCAAAATTCTGATTTCCTTTGCTTTCGCTTGTACAGGATAGGATTCAGATACAGGACCATCAAATATCACTTCAACCATAGCCCCTATTTTAAGCTCATCTTCACTTAGCTTTTCCTTAGTATCCTTTCGAATAATCTTGCACTTATCAGTCATCGTAATATTCGCCTTATCATAGTCCGTATCTTCTTCTATAATCCCTTCAACATAAAGACTTATAATCTTTTTCTCTTCACTTAATTGTAAATGTTTAATGATCCCTCTTATACCAATATTGTCCACGTATGTCTTACTAAAATTTTGACCGCAGCCGCTACAAAAAGCAATGAAAGTCAATACATACATAAAAAACATTCTTTTTTTCACTGATTTTCTCTCACCTTTTTGAATATTAAGAATATAGATGTATAATAAACTATTTCCTAACTTATCGCTAGTCGTATATTTTTTAAAGACTCTTTTCGCAAAGATTGTTGCTTTATGATATAAATTCGATATGATAAAAAAACCGCCTTACCATTATTGGTAAAGCGGTTTTATTCATCATTCATACTTTTTAAATACAAGAGATGCATTGTGGCCACCAAAACCGAAAGAGTTGCTCATCGCCACACGGACATCTCTTTCTTTCGCCTTATTTGGCGCGTAATCTAAGTCACAATCTGGGTCTGGTGTTTCATAGTTAATAGTTGGTGGGATAATCCCTTCTTTAATAGCGAGAACAGAGAAAATCGCTTCAACTCCGCCTGCAGCACCTAATAAATGACCAGTCATTGATTTTGTTGAGCTTACGGTTAATTTGTAAGCATGATCACCAAACACTTCTTTAATGGCTAACGTTTCGAATTTATCGTTATACTCTGTACTTGTTCCGTGTGCATTAATATAGTCAACAGCTTCACGATTTAAACCTGCGTCTTCCAATGCCATTTTCATTGCACGAGCGCCGCCTTCACCACCAGGGGCTGGTGCAGTAATGTGGTACGCATCTCCAGTAGCTCCGTAACCAACGATTTCAGCATAAATATTAGCACCACGTTTAAGAGCATGTTCAAGCTCTTCTAATACAAGGATTCCTGCGCCTTCTCCCATGATAAATCCATCACGATTTTTATCAAAAGGTCGGCTTGCTGTATTCGGATTTGGATTTGTTGATAATGCTTTCGCTGCACTAAATCCAGCAAAGGCCATTTTCGTTAACGGCGCTTCTGTTCCACCTGTTATCATCACATCAGCATCGCCTCGTTCAATCGCTTTAAAAGCATCACCAATGGAGTTTGTTCCTGTAGCGCATGCCGTTACTGTACATGAGTTCATCCCTTTTGCACCTAATGCGATCGATACTTGTCCTGCAGCCATATCTGGAATCATCATTGGAACAAAGAACGGACTGACACGACGTGCCCCTTTATTCATAAATATTTCAAATTGTTGTTCATACGTTTCCATTCCACCAATTCCAGAGCCAATCCAAACACCAACTCGTTCAGCGTTTTCTTCTGTTATTTGTAAATTTGCATCTTTTACTGCCATAAAAGAAGCTGCTAAAGCAAATTGTGTAAAGCGATCCATTTTCCGGGCTTCTTTTCGATCCATGAAATTTTCCGGATTAAAATCGTTAATTTCTGCAGCCACTTTTGCTGGAAATTCATCTTTATTGACTCGAGTAAGCTCACCTATTCCAGAAACACCTTTTATGGCATTTTCCCAGCTTGTTTTTACATCTAGTCCAAGTGGAGTTACCGCTCCTAATCCAGTTACTACTACTCTACGCTTCACCATAAACGATGCACCTCACCTTTCCGGATAGTCATACGGATAACTTCAATGAATAGTTTCATTTTTTATCATGTTTTATTTTCCCCATCTTAACGCAATGGCTCCCCATGTCAAGCCGCCGCCGAACCCAACCATGACGATGAGGTCGCCATCTTTAATTTTACCTGCTTTTACTTCTTCATATAAAGAAATAGGTATCGATGCAGCAGATGTATTACCATATTTATGAATGGTTTTAGACATTTTTTCCTCTGGAAGCTCCAATCGCTGTCTAGCCGCTTCCATGATCCGAATGTTTGCTTGGTGTGGAATGAGAAAATCAACATCATCTTTTGAAAGTCCCGCTTTTTCTAACACATTCACACTCGATTCTCCCATTTGACGAACCGCAAACTTAAAAACTTCTCGTCCATTCATGACAACATATTCATCTTGATATAAATGTTTTCCTCCAGTTCCATCTGCACCTAATTCGAAGGAAAGGATTCCCTTATCATCACTCACTGGCCCCAGCACAACGGCTCCAGCACCGTCTCCAAATAATACAGCTGTTGTACGGTCTTCCCAATTTAATATTTTCGATAATTTTTCGACACCAACAACTAATATATGCTTATAGGCTCCTGTTTCAATAAATTGCTTTGCCGTAACCATTCCATACATAAAGCCAGCACATGCAGCACTTACATCCATTGCAG
This sequence comes from Bacillus alveayuensis, assembly GCA_030812955.1. Taxonomy (GTDB): domain Bacteria; phylum Bacillota; class Bacilli; order Bacillales; family Aeribacillaceae; genus Bacillus_CB; species Bacillus_CB alveayuensis. The sequence goes on along the minus strand of JAUSTR010000004.1, from coordinate 128,535 downwards.
CGGCTTTCGTAGCTCCTAATTGTTCTTGCAGCATACATGCAACCGATGGAAACGGCTGATCTGGTGTAACGGTTGCTACTAAGATCATATCAATTTCCTCAGGGGTAATATCAGCATCTTCTAGCGCTTCCTTTGCCGCACGTACACCCATATCCGATGTGTTGATATCATCTGGTGCAATTCTTCGTTCTTCAATTCCAGTTCTCGTACGAATCCATTCATCCGATGTATCCATCATTTTCTCTAAGTCTTTGTTCGTTAGCGTACGCTCAGGTGCATATCGACCGATCCCAATTATTCCAGCCTTCATTATGCGCAACTCCTTTATAAAAAATTGACTAATGTCCTCGATGAACACATTTATTCAAAAAGGTCCCATTCAACTTATTATTAACAGTAAATATTATGACTTGGTACTAATTTTAGCTTATTTTCAATGGATAATCAACATGTTTATGGAAAAAGACAGATGTCTATCTCAAAATATTTTTTATCACATAGATTGATAGTAAGTACAATTTCGGAAGGTGGTTATGATGGATGAGCATGAAAAAATAAAAAAAGATGATGCAAATAGCGGTACTGAAAAACAATTACAGGAGGAAAATCAGTCACAAACAGGTGAGCGGACAGACTTTTTCACAGAGTTAATGTTTGGGAGAAGTCGAAACAATCGAGAACGTGAGCAGCAAAACGATCAGCTTATTCAAGATGTTGATTATTTTCAATTAATGGAACAAATCGATTCGATTATGGAATCGGTAAAACAATTAAAACCTTTGCTCAAACCTTTTTCACCAATTATAGATTTTATTAAAAAGAAAATTTAACATTCCGCTAGTATAGAAAAGGGGCTGACCATGTAGGCCGCCCCTTCAGACTGCCCGCAAACGCTCGCATTCTTTGTTACTTCGCCCGCATCGCGCTTCATTACCGTTCTTGGTAACCTCCGCTCCTCTTCGGGCTCGTTCCTCAAGACATAAGTTTTCATTCAGTCTTAAAATTCTTGATCTTGCAATGATTACTTCAAATGAGTTAAAAACGAATGGGTGAACATACTTTTCGTTTCCACTAAATTATACTTCATGTTTTGCCTCTTCTTTTCCAAGCTCGTAGGCTTCTGCCATCACTTTTGTTAGTAAAGAAATCATCGGCTGGAGTTTTTCTGGAGCTAGTTCGATCCCAAGTTCATCAAGCTGTGTCTTAGCTTCAGGTAAATATTTCATCGCAATTTGCATGAATTCAAATGCTTTTGGATGCTGTTCCATTTCGTTCACTCCTTATTCATTCGGTAATTTTCCGGTTTCACGATATCGTTCAATGAAATTATGTATTTTTTCTTGAAAAGGTTGATCGACAAGTGGGCTATATTTGCCCATACTAATTACACCATCTTGAAAATCAAAAAATAAATTTCCTCCCTCTAACTTACCGGAGTTAAAACGTTCGGCAACTAATAAATACAATTTATCAACATGTTGCACGGTACTCGTTAAAACCGTTTGTTCGCCTAAGTCAGCTTGATCAGAAATATAGCCAATAGCATATAGACCACGATCTTTTAAGTGTTCAATAACAGGTACATTATACACATCTCCTGCTGGATAAACAACATCGACATTTTGGTGGATAAGATCATCCAACTCTTTTAATGCTCGGTCGACATTATACCATGAAAAAATATAGCGAATTTCAACATGAACATCTTCTTTCTCATAGGTGGCTCCTTGATAAAAGCCTTCCACTTCCGGCTGCCACTCAAAGGCTGCTATTATTCCAACTTTATTCGTTTTGGACATATGACTCGCAACCATTCCGGCAAAAAACCCCATAGCATGTGAGTTGAAATTTAAACTTGTCACATTTGGGCCTTTCGCATCACCATTAAAAAAAACGAAATGAATATCTGGATATTGATCCTTTAACTCGCGAAAGAATGCTTGATATTCATTCCCGTGCCCAAAAATTAAATTGACACCTTTTTTATGAAATTCCTCAACCGCTTGCTTCACTTCAAACTCCGTGTCCATTCCTTCTTTATAAAATACATCAACATTCATTTTCGATTGAATTTTTAGTAAACCTTTGTAGCCCATTGTTCCCCACACTTGATCATTGATTGTCTCCGGAACTAAAAGACCTACTTTCTCAAGATTTCCTCGAGAAGGAGCTTGTCCGCAACCTGTTAGCAAAAAAAAGAGAAGAAGAATGATTCCGATTTTGTTCAGCATGTTAAGCAACTCCTTTCTCAAGAGGCTCATATAAATCGTCTTAAAAAAATTCATGAAAAAATTGAGTCCTCAAGGAGATGAGCCATTTTTTCTAACGCTTTTCACTTTTTTAGAGTTTATTGATTCCTCATGAATTCGAAAAAATAAACTTTTTATTTATATTTTATCCATATAATAAGAGGAAGAACAAGCTATTTATTGATATTCTGTAAAAGAGCATTGAACCTTGTTAAGAAATGTCTTTGTTCATCAAGCCCTTCTTCAAGTTTTTTCTGATTTTGTGGAACGATAATATTTTCCAAATTCAAATATATTGGTTTGTAAGGAATATTATTCCTTTTCGATAACTGTTTTTCAATGTCATCTTTTTCATAATTAGAGATCATGTGAATAATGGGATGTTCCCATCTCTCCATCTTCCCAAGCTCTAGAAGTGCATCGACAACATCCTCTATATAAAGAAGGTCGCGTATGGGTGTCTTTAACCGATCATTGCTTCTTGGAAACTGTTGATCTTTAAGCTCCTTTAGCACCATATCCGTCATCCATTGTCCAGGGGGCTGCCAAGGGCCGTACACAGTCGGAATGCGAACAAAAAGATAAGAGTCTTGGACTATCTGTTCTTTGAGCCATTTCTCCATTTGTAAAAAAAATTTTCCTTTCTCGGAGCTTGGCATCGGTTTTGTTTCCGCTACAATTTCTTCTTGATCCTCACCAAAAATTTCAATAGAAGAAAGAAACACAATCGGGCATTGCTTTTCTTTCACAATCGGTAATAATTTTTGTAACGTTTCTTTTTCTTTTCTCCACTCTTTTGGCCATTGTGGATCATGTGGGTCTAATTGACAATAATAAATGACATCGTAATCAAATACGTGATTCTCTTCGAAAATATCTTTCATTTGAAATATTTTAAGCTGCGCATTTCGGCCAAGCCACATCATTTGTTCTTCAACCCATAGCTGATATTGGAAATGGTTAGGCTGAAAGAGCACCCCATCTACGAAACTTCCATCTTCTAATAAACGGCTGCATAAATGAAAACTAATAAATTGCTGTACACCGACAATTAATACACGTTTCAATGAAAGCTCCCTAAACATTTTTGTTCGGGAGCGACACCTCCTTTATAATTCCCGCTTAAAAACGTTTATCCATTCCTCTTTTTATTGTATCGTATGCAACGATTAAAAAGATTAGTCTTTTAGATTGGCTGTTTTCGTAAACTTTGTTGCTTTTCGACTGTCTATGAACCGAACAAAGCACGTGGTCGGACAAACCACATTTGTCCGACCATCGACTTTTGTTCGGTTCACGTCACGCTACACGCGTGACATAGCAAGCGTTTCGCTTGCTTGACAGTCGAAAAGCTATCGTATAGTAAAGCAACAATCTTTTAGAAAAGAGCCTTTAGATGAATTGGAAAAGATGATCTTATAATTCCTTCTCATGCTCTTTAAAAAAATGAATGATCATATGGTGTATTCTGTGTAAATTTTCAGGAAAATGGAATGTCAGTTTAATTGGGGAATTTAATTGCTTACGCCATTCTTCGTATTTTTTACTATGAAGACGGTACGGATAGGGACTTCCATACATTTTTTGCCATATCCGAACAGGAACGACCGACTGATAATTCTCGATTTGAGGAAACGAATAGTTTAACACTTCTTTTGGCTCCATTTGATAAGCGGCTGATAGTTCTTTTAACATCCGTTTATAAAAAAATTTGTTTTCTTTCTCATGCTGTATTTGGGATTTTAAATCTAGACATGGATTTAGCATCGCGACGGAACGAATACGATCAGCCATTGATTCCATCAGTTCCATCGCAACTAATGCTCCCATTCCTTCTGCCAAAATATGAATTTTTTTATTTAAAATTTCTCGCTTCAATACAAGATGATAAAGCTGTTTGGCTAATAAAACAGCCTCGGGGCTTCCCCAATTTCGGCCATAAAGATTCGAGTAAAATATCGTATACCCTTTCAGCATCAACAATTGCAATAATTGACTTCTACCATAATGTTGAATCCAAAAGCTCGAATGTTCATCAACATAATGATGTTTATCGCCTATAATGAATACTCCAAATCCACTCGGTTTTTCAGGAAGGTGAATGATATTCCACTCATTTTCAATTTGAAAAAAACGTTCCGTTATTCCTTCCATGCGGTCACCACCTTTCCAGCTTCTATTTCATCAATGAATGATCCCGATTCAAATAACGAGTTTCTTTTATTAATGTATGTTTAACAATCGGTAAAGAATAGATAAAATGCCTATATTGTCATTTCTTTTTCATGAGAGGCGAAAAATTAATCGTTTCATCTCGAAACATTGTGTGATAATATATAGAGGGAAAATGGTGTGTAGAGAGGTGACATAGTGATGAGATTTATTATGACCTTATTCTGGGCTTTCCTATTAGTTAATATGGCAAGCTATGTTATTTCATCGATGATTGGTGCTACATATGAATTTGGGACATCTTCCGTATTAGCTGTTATTGCAACCGTTCTCATTTTTATTATCGCCGAATTAATTCCGAGTGATGAAGCAGCTAGCCATCATTAATACAAAGAGTTAGTCCCTCTTGTGCCTATATTGCACAAGAGGTTTTTATTTCGACGAATCACTTATTTGAACGGTTTTATGACGAGACCTTCATCATTTACATCAACGAGAACATGATCATAATCTTTAATTTCCTGAGCAATAATCGCTCGAGCTAACTTTGTTTCAAGATTTTTTTGAATAAAACGTTTTAATGGTCTTGCACCATAAACGGAATCAAATCCCCTTTGAACAATATATTCCTTTGCTTGATCCGTTATCGATAATTCAATATGCTTTTGTTCAATACGCTCTTTGAGCTCACGCAATAATTTGTCGACAATTCCCTTCATTTCCTTCATTGTAAGAGGTTTAAATAACACAAGATCATCCACACGGTTAAGGAATTCTGGACGGAAGTGTAATCGAAGCTCATTCAAGGTTTTCTCTTTTACTTCTTCTTTTATTTCTCCTCCTTCCGTTGCACCTTCTAATAAATAGTTCGATCCAATATTCGATGTCATTATAATTACCGTGTTTTTAAAATCGACTGTTCTTCCTTGAGAATCTGTGATTCGTCCATCATCTAACATTTGTAATAAAATGTTGAATACTTCCGGATGAGCTTTTTCAATCTCATCTAATAAAATAACTGCATATGGCTTTTTGCGGACAGTTTCCGTTAGTTGCCCCCCTTCTTCATAGCCAACATAACCAGGAGGAGCCCCTATTAAACGTGAGACAGAATGTTTTTCCATATATTCCGACATATCAATACGTACCATTTGCTCTTCGCTATCAAAAAGGGTAGCGGCTAATGTTTTGGCTAACTCCGTTTTCCCTACTCCTGTAGGACCTAAGAACAGAAACGAACCAATTGGTCTATTTGGATCTTTTATCCCAGCTCTTGCTCTTAAAACAGCATCAGCGACAAGCTCAATGGCTTCATCTTGTCCAATGACCCGCTCTTTTAATAGCTTTTCTAGTTTTAAAAGCTTTTCCCTTTCTCCTTCAACAAGCTTTGCAACAGGAATTCCTGTCCATTTCGCCACAATGTTTGCGATTTCTTCTTCTGTCACTTCTTCGCGGAGCAAACGATGATCATGCTGCTTTTTAGCCATTTCTTCTTCAAGAAGCTTTAACTCTTTTTCTACTTGTGGAATTTGACCATGACGAAGCTCGGCTGCTTTATCTAAATCATATTCATTTTCTGCTTCGTGTAAATCACGGCGTAGCTTTTCTAATTTTTCCCGCAATATTTGAACACGCTCAATTCCTTCTTTTTCAATTTGCCATTTTGCCTTCATGGCATCTGCTTTTTCACGTAAATTGGCAAGCTGTTTTTTCAGCTCTTCTAATCGGCTTTGGCTATCAGGATCTTTTTCTTTTTTCAGCGCCTTTTCTTCAATTTCTAATTGCATAAGCTTCCTCATAACTTCATCTAACTCTGCCGGCATCGAATCAATTTCGGTCCTAATCATCGCACACGCTTCATCGACTAAATCAATCGCTTTATCTGGTAAAAATCTTTCTGTAATATAACGATTCGAAAGCTCTGCTGCAGCAACAAGTGCCGAATCATGAATGTTTACCCCGTGATGAATTTCAAACCGTTCTTTCAATCCTCTTAAGATCGATATCGTATCCTCAACAGTTGGTTCACTTACGATTACTTGCTGAAAGCGACGCTCTAAAGCCGGATCCTTCTCAATATATTTTCGATGCTCATCAAGCGTTGTTGCTCCGATGCAATGCAGCTCTCCTCTCGCAAGCATGGGCTTTAGCATGTTCCCAGCATCCATCGCTCCTTCTGTTTTTCCGGCTCCAACAATTGTATGCAGTTCATCAATAAACAAAATGATTTTCCCTTCACTTTTCTTCACTTCATTTAAAACAGCTTTTAAGCGTTCTTCAAATTCACCACGAAACTTTGCTCCAGCAACAAGGGCACTCATATCTAAAGCAAAAATCGTTTTATCTTTTAATCCTTCTGGAACATCCTTGCGAACAATACGCTGGGCAAGCCCCTCAACAATTGCTGTTTTCCCTACGCCTGGTTCTCCAATCAGTACGGGATTATTTTTTGTTTTCCGTGATAAAATGCGGATTATCCGGCGAATTTCTTGGTCTCGACCAATAACAGGATCAATTTTTCCTTGTTTCACTTCTTCGACAAGATCACGTCCGTATTTTTTTAATACTTCGTATGTAGCTTCAGGATTTTTTGTTGTCACACGACTGTTCCCCCTTATTTCCATTAACACTTTTAAGATCGTTTCTTTTAATAAATTTCTTTTTTGAAAAAGCTGTTTCACTTCTTCTGCAGCGAATTCTGAAATCGCTAAAACGACGTGTTCAACTGACAAATAATCATCTTGAAATTTAGCTTGATAGGATTGTGCCTGATGAAAGATATTTTGTAAGGTTTGAGATATATAAAGATTGATAGTGTTGGAACCAACTATGGAAACTTTCGGTTTTTTTCGTAAAAGCGTGTGTAAATCGTGTATAAATGTTTGAATATCATAATTTGTTTTTTCTAATATACGTGGGAAAATCCCTTCTGGTTGTTTGAGGAATGAAAGCAATAAATGAACTTCATCCATTTGTTGATGCTCATTTTCTCTAGCTAATTGTTGTGCTTCCATTAAACCTTTTTGCAGATTTTCTGTAAACGTTTCAAAATCCATTCTGATCCCACCTGATAAGTTTGACTTTTTTTGACCTTTATCTTCATTATAATCTAAATGATCAAATTCACAAGTATTAGAATTTGCAACTGCTTACAAAACATATAAGCCATCTGCTTGGCAGATGGCTCTTCACTTCGCTATGGCTTCCGTCGGTACGTCCAAACGCGATTATGATTTGATGTTTCTGGAAATGGATCTCCTGCCTTTAATTTAATCTTTTTCGGATTCATAACCATTGAACCCGTTTCGCCAACTTCCACATATATTCCGTTATTCGGTGCCTTTTCACCAGGTTTAAATTGATGCTTTTGACCCATATCATCCCTCCTCTTTTCTACATTCATATTGTTTCCGAGTTTATGTATTTCATGTTGAAATGGATCTTTACAAAATGTGGGACATATAGTTAAATGAAAAGGTGTGAACGTTTGGAAAGTGGGGATTGTGAGTGGAAACTTTACAAATGCTCTATGATATTGTGAAATTTTTCTTTTTAGGGGCACTGCAAGGGTTTACGGAACCGATTCCGATCTCTTCAAGCGGACATCTCGTCCTTGCCCAGCATTTTTTAGGAATTGAGCTTCCAGGTTTATCTTTTGAAGTATTCGTCAATTTTGCTTCATTATTAGCTGTTCTTGTTATTTATCGGAAAGATTTAGTGAGAATTACGAAAAACGGACTTCGATATGTATGGACAAAAGAACCTAATACAAAAGAAGATTTTATGTTTATTGTGTACCTGATGATCGCTACTATTCCAGCTGGGGTTATTGGTATTCTGCTAGGCGATTATATTGAGGATAGCGGTGTTTCAGTAGTAGGAATTACATTAATGATAACAGGAATCGCCTTATATCTTATTCGTAATTTAAAAGGACGAAAAAATGATGGGGATTTAACAATGAAAGACGCTTTATTAGTTGGTTTTGCCCAAGCTGTGGCTCTCATTCCTGGTATTAGCCGTTCAGGTGCGACCATTGTTGCAGCAATGGCTCTAGGTATGAAGCAAGAAACCGCCCTTCGTTTTTCATTTCTCCTATATATTCCTGTCAGTCTTGGTACAACGATTTTAAGCGTACCTGATATGATCGGCGATTCTCATTTACATGTTATTTGGCCGCTACTGTCTATTGCCTTCATTGCCGCTTTTATTTTTTCTTATTACTCATTAAAGTGGTTTATGGGAATTATGGAACGCGGAAATTTAAAATACTTCTCCTATTATTGCTGGATTGTCGGAATTTTAGTCATCTTGTTTGCATAAAAAGGGTCAGAAAGAGGTTTTCCGACCCTTATTTTAATATTTCTTTTAACAAAGCTTTTTGTGCGTGCAGTCGATTTTCCGCTTGCTGGAATACAGCTGATTGTTCACCATCCATTACATCTGCTGTCACTTCTTCTCCACGATGGGCTGGCAAGCAATGAAGAAAATGGGCAGTAGGTTTTGCTTTCTCCATTAATCGTTGGTTTACTTGGTATGGATGAAAAATTTCTTTTCGTTTTTCTTCTTCGTCTTCTTGTCCCATGCTTGTCCACACGTCTGTATAAACAATGTCAGCATCTTTCACCGCCTCTAACGGATCATTCATAACGACAATTTCTGCACCCGTTTCCTTGCCAATTTTTTTTGCCTGCTCTACTAAATTTTGATTTGGTTCAAATCCTAGTGGTGAAGCAATCGAAACGTTTAAACCAACTTTTGCTGAACCGATCATGAGTGAATGTGCAACATTGTTGCCATCCCCTACATAGGCCACTTTTATATTTTCAAATGTTCCTTTCAATTCCAAAATAGTTAATAAGTCAGCGAGCGCTTGGCACGGATGAAAAACATCACATAAACCATTTATGACAGGAATGGTGGCATGCTCTGCCAATTCCTTTACTCGCTCATGCTTTGTTGTGCGAATCATAACCGCATCAACATATGCTGATAACACTTTTGCGGTATCCGCAATGGTTTCCCCTCTTCCTAGTTGAAGCTCCTTTGCATTCAAATCAATGGCATGTCCACCTAGCTGCAGCATGCCTACTTCAAAGGAAATACGTGTTCTTGTGGATGATTTTTCAAAGATCATCGCTAATGTTTTGCCCTTTAAAGCTTGTGAATACGGATTCTCCTTTAGCTTTACTGCTTCATCTAAAAGATGGAAAATTTCTTCTGAAGAAAACTCTAATAATGATAATGCACTTCTTCCTGATAATGATTTTTTTTCTAAAGATGTTGTATTCTCCTTCGTCAACCTACATCTACTCCTTTTTTAGCTAATTCCTGCAACGAGATTGGGTACGTTTCCTTCACACTCAAGCCCTGTAAAAATGCTGTAAAAGTTTCTTTCTCTGTGAAAACAACAATACCACGCTCGACCGCTTTTTGCCGTTTTTGTTTATCTTCATTCGACTTGAACGGATTATAATAAACGAGTGCATTTTTTTGTTCAAGCCATTGATCAAAATTGTTTGACACTGTGTTCACATTCGCTTCCTTTAATAATGATGCGATTTCATGATCTTCTTCTGTGAACACACTTTCCGGACTTAATGGAAATAAATGATCGAACACTTTTCGAATGGCTCCAGCCACACTATTGGCAATACACATTCCTTCACCCGTTGACTTCATTTCCGGTCCAAGCTTCATATCGACATCACCGAGAGCATGCGTTGAGAAAACAGGAAATTTCACCGCTACCTCATCTCTTAATGGATTTGTCTCCATTTCTAGTTCTAATAAAGACTTCCCACATATTATTTCTGTTGCCTTTTCAATGAGAGATACACCTGTAAGTTTGCTAATAATCGGCACAGTACGACTTGCCCGCGGATTCACTTCAAGGACAAAAATTTTTTCGCCTTTAATTAAAAATTGAATGTTCATAATCCCTTTATATTGGAGATGATCAACTATGCGCTTCGCATAGCTTTCGATTTTTTGCTTGATTTCCATTGATAGCGTGACAGAAGGGAAAATCGCATAGCTGTCACCAGAATGGATACCAGCTTTTTCAATATGTTCCATCACTCCAGGGATCATAATATTTCGACCATCTGCGATTAAATCAACTTCAGCTTCTTTTCCATGTAAAAATTCATCAAGTAAAATTGGAAAGTGTGCTTCATCTGTATCAGCGATGATTTTATGAAGCTCTTCCTGCGTTTCAACTTTAACCATTCCTTTACCGCCAATGACATATGACGGTCTTAATAAAATAGGAAATTGCAGACCTTCAGACTGAACGATTGCATCTTGTGCATCAAATGCCATAGTTCCTTTAATATGTGGAATGTTGGTTTCATCTAAAAGCTGATAAAATTTCTTGCGGTCTTCTAGTACATCTAATATTTCAGAGCTAGTGCCTAATAACGTAACACCAGCTTTATCTAGTTTTTCAGCTAAGTTTATGGCTGTTTGCCCTCCAAACTGAACGATCGTTACATCAATTTGCTCATTTTCGATCACATTTAAAATATGCTCAACTGTCAACGGTTCAAAGTACAAACGATCAGCCGTTTCATAGTCTGTACTTACAGTTTCTGGGTTATTGTTAATCATAATGGCTTCATAACCTATTTTTTGCAGCGTTTGAATGCAGTGAACAGCACTATAATCAAATTCCACACCTTGACCGATACGGATTGGACCTGCTCCGATCACGAGAGCCTTTTTCTTCCCTTTTTTAGGAATCGCTTCATTTTCCCCTAAGTAGGTTGAATAAAAGTAATTGGTTCTTGCTGCAAATTCTGCTGCACATGTGTCAACCATTTTAAAAACTGATTGAATTTTCCACTCTTTTCGCAACGAGCGGATTTCATGCTCGGAAGCATTTTTCCAATAAGCGATGGAACGGTCAGAAAAGCCATAATGCTTTAACATTTTTAAAAGTTTATCATCAAGCTCTGCTTCTTTAAGATTGTTCTCTAATTGAATCAAATGTTCAAATACAGAAAGAAAATAAAAATCAATACGTGTATGCTCATGAATGTCCTCAATGGAGATATTTCTTCTTAATAATTCCATGATGACAAAAAATCGTTCATCATCCGCTTTTTTTAGCCGTTTCATCAATTCAGCTGTATCTTGATGCTTCAGCTTCGGCAAGTACAAACCGATGTTGCTTAATTCCAATGATTCAACAGCTTTTTGTAAAGCTCCTTCCATCGTCCGGTCAATGGCCATGACCTCGCCAGTAGCCTTCATTTTTGTACCTAATGTACGATCGGCATTTGTAAATTTATCAAATGGCCAGCGTGGAAACTTAACAACAACGTAATCAAGTGCTGGTTCAAAGCTAGCATAAGTGGATAAAGTGAGCGGATTTTTGATTTCTGCTAACGTATAGCCAATGGCTAGCTTTGCGGCCATTCTGGCAATCGGATAACCGGTTGCTTTTGATGCTAACGCTGATGAACGACTAACTCTTGGATTTACTTCAATTACGTAATATTGCTTGCTTTTCGGATCAAGCGCAAACTGAATATTACATCCTCCTACTACTTCTAAAGCGGAAATAATTTTTAAAGCAGCACTTCTTAACATTTGATATTCTTCATCTGTTAACGTTTGGGATGGTGCAACGACGATTGAATCTCCAGTATGAATCCCGACTGGGTCAATATTTTCCATATTACATACGGTAATGCATGTGTTTGTAGCATCACGCATCACTTCATATTCGATTTCTTTAAACCCCGCAATGCTTTTTTCAACAAGTACTTGATGAATCGGGCTCATCTTTAATCCATTTGTCACAATGGTTATTAGTTCATCCTTATTTTGTGCAATTCCTCCTCCTTTTCCACCTAATGTATAGGCCGGTCTAACAATGATTGGATAGCCTGTTTTTTCAGCAAATTGAAGAGCAGATGGCAAATCTTCAATAATTTCACTTTCAGGAATAGGTTCTTCAAGATCCATCATTAATTGCCGGAATAGTTCACGGTCTTCCCCTTTTTGAATTGATTCACTTGAAGTGCCTAACAAGTTAACTCCATATTTATTAAGTATTCCATTTTTTTCTAGATCTACAGCTAGATTTAAAGCTGTTTGCCCTCCTAATGTCGCTAAAAGTCCATCAGGGCGTTCTTTTTGAATAATTTTTTCAATGCTTGATACCGTTAATGGTTCACAATAAACGGCATCAGCAAATTTTGTATCGGTCATGATCGTTGCTGGATTGTTATTCACTAAAATAACTTGAATGCCTTCTTCCTTAAGTGCCAAACATCCTTGTGTCCCAGAATAATCAAACTCTGCTGCCTGCCCAATCACGATAGGTCCTGATCCGATCACGAGAACTTTATTTAATGATGCATCTTTAGGCATAGACTTTCTCTCTCCTTGCTGTAACATATATTTCCAAAAATTCATCGAACACCCAGTCTGCATCTTCTGGTCCTGGATTAGCTTCTGGATGAAATTGTACGGATAAAATCGGTAAATGTTCATGAACTAGACCTTCAACTGATTGATCATTTACATTCGTAAAGCGAACATGAACCGGTAATGGTTCTAAGCTATTTGCATCAACAACATAGCTATGATTTTGCGATGTCATAAAAACCTTTCCTGTCTTATGATCGATAACGGGATGATTAGCCCCACGATGTCCGAAACGAAGCTTCTTCGTATTTCCTCCTAAGGAGAGGGCAATTAATTGGTGTCCAAGGCAAATTCCAAGTGTCGGGTACTTGGAAATGAGTTCAAAAATTTGCGGCAGCTGATTTTCAAGCTGCTTCGGGTCACCTGGCCCGTTCGATAAAACGAGGCCATCTGGCGATAAATCGTGTATTTCATTTAATGAATGAACTGGAACAACACTTACTTTACATCCTCGCTTTAATAATGAGGTTAAAATCGATTTTTTAAAACCAAAATCAAGGAGGGCGATATGTTTATCTCCTTCACCATAGGTTTCGATCTTTGTACCCGAAACCTCTTTCACTGGCTGATGAGAAAGCTTTTGTTCAAACAATACGCGTCGTTTTGCTGTAATGGCCGCTATTTGTGAACCATTTGAGCGTATTTTCTTTACGATCGCACGAGTATCGATATTGGTGATATAAGGAATGTTCCATTTATTTAAATATTGCTGAAGCGAATATTTCGCTAAATAGTGAGAATATTGAGCCGTTGCTTGAAAAACGACAACACCTTTTACTTGAGGCTTTTTACTCTCAAAATCTTTTTCATTAATGCCATAATTTCCAATAAGCGGGTATGTGAAGACAACAATTTGATCTTTATAAGAGGGATCTGTCAACACTTCCTGGTACCCTGTCATTCCTGTATAAAAAACCAATTCCCCTTCACAAGGTTCAAGAAAATTCCCTTCAATTTCTCCTTCAAATGTTGTTCCGTCAGATAGGATGAGATAACCAATCAATCGAAAACACCCTCTTTCTTGTATGTTTATTTAACAAAAGGTATATTTATTCATATTTATGAAAGAAAACCCCTTCTCTTATGAAGGAGAGAAGGTTAAAGAATGTAAATGTATATTCGAAGCAAGTAGATGGACCGCTTTCTCCATTTCCTGTTTCGTTACCGTTAATGGAGGAAGCAAGCGAATCACCTTTGGTCCCGCCGGCAAGGCTAAAAGACCATTTTCTCTTAATGATGTTAACACATTTTGTACATCTGTATTTAACTCTATTCCGATCATTAATCCTTTTCCACGGATGTCTTTGACTAGCGGCTCGTCTTGTAATTGCTCAATTAATTGCTGCTTGAGCCACTTCCCTTTTTCCGATACAGACGTTAAAAAGGATTCGTTAAATATCTCGTCAAGAGTTGCATCAGCAGCAGCCATCGCTAGTGGATTTCCCCCAAAAGTGGAAGCATGACTGCCAGGTGAAAAGCTAGAAATAAGGTGTTTTTTCCCAATCATCGCTCCAACTGGAAATCCGCTTCCAAGACCCTTCGCTAAGGTGATAATATCAGGACTGATTTTATAATGCTCATACGCAAAAGCTTTTCCGGTTCTTCCGATACCGGTTTGCACCTCATCGACAATGAAAAGGGCATCTAATTCCTTACATTTTTCTTCAATGGCTTTCAAAAATGTTGGATCCCCTGGCACAACTCCCCCTTCACCTTGAACGACTTCAACCATAATGGCCGCTATATCATTTCCTTTCAATGATTTTACAGCTTCCACATCATTGTAAGGTAAATATTCAAATGTCGGCGCTAGCGGACCGAAGCCTTCTTGTACCTTTTTTTGCCCAGTCGCTGATAAGGTGGCATAAGTTCTACCGTGAAAGGATTGTAAAAATGTAATGATTTTATGTTTGCCAGTATGCTTTCTCGCAAGCTTAATGGCTGCTTCGTTCGCTTCTGCACCACTATTGGCAAAAAATACAGCATCCCCTACGGAATGTTCGACAAGCTTTTTGGCGACCTTTTCTTGTAAAGGAATTTGAAATAAATTCGAAACATGCCATACTTTTTCAAGCTGCTTTTGAATCGACTGTGAAACCGTTTTTGGACAATGCCCTAAATTGCAAACAGCAATCCCTGAAACGAAATCTAAATATTTTTTGCCATTTGTATCATATAAATAGGCTCCTTCTGCCTTCTCAACTTCAATATCCAAGCGGGCATATGTTGGAAATAAATAACTCATTTATACCACAACCTCTTGTTTTTTCGAAATCTTTGTTCCTAACATTTTACCATTATGAATAATCGGATTGTTTCCACTGACAATCATCACTTCTTTTAAAGAATTCGATAAAGCTTGGAGAGCTGATTTTACTTTCGGAATCATCCCGCCATAAATAATGCCTTTGTCGATCAGCTCATAAATAAAGTTTTCCGATGCCTCTTCAATTAACACCCCATCTTTTAAAATACCTGGTACATTTGTTACAAATATTAATTGTTCCGCCTGCATTTTTTCGGCGATTGCTGCTGCACAAACATCGGCGTTAATATTTAACGTTTGCCCGTCGTTCGTTTTTCCTAAAGGCGCCACGACTGGAATGTAAGCTAAATCAAGCAATGCGTGCAATAACGAAATATTGACATCATCGACTTTTCCGACAAAGCCTAAATCCTTTTCATTTAAAAAAGAAGCTTGAATCAGCTGACCATCGCACCCAGAAAGCCCTAATGCGTTAATATGATGCTTTTGCAGCTTCGTAGTTAAAAATTTATTCATTTTTCCAGCTAGCACCATTTCCGCAATTTCTAGCACTTCCGCTGTCGTTTTACGCTGCCCTTCATAAAAATCACTTTTGATTTGCAGCTTTTCAAGCATTTCGTTTATTTCTGGACCGCCGCCATGAACAAAAATGATGTTTTTCGACTCCATTAATTCTTTTAAACTTTCGATAAATGCATCTGATAATTGCTTGAGCATGCTGCCGCCAAGCTTTATGACAACAAGCGGCTTTTTATGTGCGGTAGCTTGCATTGATTTTGACATAGTCATACGTTAAATCACATCCCCATGCTTTTCCTTCCTCATTTCCATTTGTTAACAATACTGTGATGACAATATGCTCGTTTTCTAAGTAGCTTTTCACTTCTTCTTCCGAAAAAGGAACAGGAATTCCATTTTTAAACATTAAATATGGCCCCATATAAACCTCTATTCCTTCTGGATTTACTTCGGCATCACTATAGCCGATCGCTGCAACAATTCGCCCCCAGTTCGCATCCGTTCCAAAAACAGCTGTTTTGACGAGTGAAGAGCCGACGATTTTTTTCGCTATAACATTTGCATCCTTTTTCGTTCTTGCCCCTTTTACATTCACTTCTATTAGCTTCGTTGCTCCTTCACCGTCACGGGCAATTTGCTTTGCTAAATCTTCACATACAAGCTTTAGTCCTTCTTTAAATGTATTCCAATCAGCGTGGTCTTTACTGAGTAGAGAATGTCCTGCTAATCCATTCGCCATCACGACCACCATGTCATTTGTAGAGGTGTCCCCATCAACCGTGATTTGATTAAATGTCACATCGGTAATTTCTTTTAATGCATCTTGTAAAAGAGACGAAGGAACATTTGCATCAGTTGTAATAAAGCCAAGCATTGTTGCCATATTTGGGTGAATCATTCCGGACCCTTTCGCCGCTCCTGCAATCGTAACGGTTTTTCCTTCAATTTCGAATTGATAACAAGAGCCTTTTATAAACGTATCTGTTGTTAAAATCGCCTCTTGAAAGGCTTTTGCTCCAGATAGCAAGGAGTTGTAGTCCACTTCCTCTATCCCTTTTGTTACTTTGTCCATTTGTAAATGTTGACCGATTACACCTGTTGAAGCAACCGCAACAAAATGCTCCTTTATATGTAATCGTTTCGCTGTTAAATTTCTCATCTCATAGGCATCTTTTAACCCTTGCTCTCCGGTACAAGCATTGGCGTTTGAGCTATTGACAATTATTGCTTGCAGCTTGTTTTCTTCTTGAATACTATTTTGTGTCACTTTTAGCGGTGCAGCTTGAAAATGATTTTGTGTATATACAGCTGCTGCAGATGCAGGCGTTGTACTAACGAGAATGCCAAGATCTTTTTTTGAAACATGTAAGCCTACGTGAATACCTCCAGCTAAAAAACCTTTTGGTGTAATGATCGAACCATTCTCAACCTTTTGAATTTGTGTTTCTGCTGTTTCCATGAACGATGGCTCCTCCTCTTTCCATTTATGGATAAACAGGGATAAAACGTAGTGCTGTTGTTTCCTCGATTCCGAACATAATATTAAAATTTTGCACCGCTTGCCCTGCTGCACCTTTCATTAAATTATCGATAACTGAAACGATCGTTAAACGGTTCGTTCTTGGATCAAACTTCAGCCCAATATCACAGTAATTGGATCCATATACGTCTTTCGTACTAGGAAATACCCCTTCATCTCGCACTCTAACGAAAGGCTTATCTTTATAAAATTGTTTATATAAATCTAGCAACCTTTTATTTTCCCAATCTTCCAATAATTCGACATAAATCGTTGCCATAATTCCTCGTGTCATCGGGATGAGATGAGTGCTAAATGTAATTTCTTGAACCTCTTTATCCCATTCATGCAGCTGCTGTTCAATCTCAGGTATATGCTGATGCTCATGAACTTTATATATTTTCAAATTATCTTGTAATTCAACAAAACTTGTGCCAATTGACGGCTTCCGACCAGCTCCAGAAACGCCTGATTTCGCATCAACGATAATCGTTTTCGGTTTAACGAGCTGATTTTGTACAATTGGTGCAAGTCCGAGCAGCGTAGCTGTCGGATAGCAGCCTGGGTTTGCGATAATTTGCGCTTCTTTAATTTTGGAGCGGTTGATTTCTGATAAACCGTAAACCGCATCATTTAATACATGTTCAGCAGCTGGTGTTTTTTTATACCACTTTTCATATTGTCCAGCCTCTTTTAGTCGTAAGTCGCCAGACAAATCGATAATTTTGACACGGTCATCTATCAATTTCGGTGTAAGATTTGCTGAGACACCTGATGGCGTCGCTAAAAAGATCACTTCATTTTCTTCTTTCACTCGTTCTGGCTCTAAAGGATGTAACTGGTCTGAACATAAATCATGTAAATGAGGATATACAGATACATATGGCTTTCCTTCATCAGACGATGTATAAAGGTTGCATCTAGTCACATTCGGATGATTAGATAAAATCCGATATAGTTCAATTCCACCATATCCGGTTGCACCAATAATTCCTACTTTCAAAAACGATCACCTTCACTAGTTTGTTAAATTAGTTATCATTATAATACCGTATAAAAATAAAATCAATTGTATAATTATAAAAATCTAAAAAAACGTTTTACTTCAAAAGTGCTGTTGAACATCCAATATACATATTTGTTAAATACCCGTGAAACAATCAGAATAAACATGAATATTAGAAATTTTACAAATAGAATATATTTTAACTAAATGAAATTCTACCATAGTGAAAGGAACCTATTTAAAGGCTCTTTTCTAAAAGATTGTTGCTTTACCATAGCTTTTCGACTGTCCAGGCAAGCGACACGCTTGCTATGTCACGCGTGTAGTGTGACGTGAACCGAACAAAAGGCGATGGTCGGATAAATTACATTTTTCTGACCACGTGCTTTGTTCGGTTCATGGACAGTCGAAAAGCAACAAAGTTTACGAAAACAGCCTATTTAAAAAAGCTTGCCGCACAACCGACAAGCTTTTCAATTTCATGTCCTTATTGAATCCCCAAGGCAATTTTCGCATAACGAGACATACGGTCTTTTGACCATGGCGGATTCCAAACGATGTTAACATCTACGTTTTTGATTTCCGGAATTCCATCTAAAGCTGTTTTCACTTGGTCAACGATTGTGCCAGCAAGCGGACAGCCCATTGAGGTTAATGTCATCGTTACTTTACATGTCCCTTCTTCATCCAACTCTATATCATAAACTAAACCTAAATTGACAATATCAATCCCTAATTCAGGGTCTACGACTTGCTCAAGAGCACCCATAATATTTTCTTTTAACGCTTCATCCATTTTCTTACACCCCTTTTCCCAGTTTTGTTATATTATAACGAAGATTTGATTTCATTCCTATTATTCTGCTGTAAATGTTTTTCAAACCATTCAACGGTCCATAATACACCTTGACGGGAAACTTTATGGCCGGCATTTTCATCCGAAAAAAATTGCAAATCGTCTTGGTTATGTTGGTAAAGTGGTTTAATGTCCTCATAAAATTGATAGGTAGGGTCATATGGGACAACTGTATCTTTCTTCCCATGCCAAAATAATATGGGACGATTGGCTAAGGCTTCTTTATGTAAGGATAAATCGTAGTCATATAACTTATCGATCTGTTCATTTAGTTCTTCATCACTTAACGATATTTCTACACCTTCTTGTTTTAACATTTTGATTTGCTGGCGAGCAAATGCTTGATAATATGGGCTTCCCATTAAACATACAGCAGCCTTTATCCAAGAATATTGGGTTAAAGCTCCTAATGTTATCATTCCTCCCATAGAAGTACCAGCTACACCAATTTGCTGATTGAGAATCCATTCTTTTTTCTCGAAATATGCTTTTATTTCATTTAAGTCTTGAATCATTTGAATCACGATATCCCAAAATTTTAGCATTAATTCATTTTCGGTGGAAAGAAATCCTCGTTCCCCGTGATATTTTGCCTCTGGAAGAGCAACACGAAATCCTTTTTTTGCCAACAAATAAGCATAGTGAAGGTTATGTTCTTTTGCACTTGTAAATCCATGAACAAATATAACAAAAGGAAGCTTTATGCGTTCATTTCCTTCTTTGTATAAATGAAGCAACGGTATACCATTAATATAAAGATGATCAACAACCACTTTCATGTCCTAACTCCTTTCAATATTTTGCTCCATTATTTAGTGTAACATTCCTAAATAGAGTTTGGAAAAAATAAACAAACTAATAATCAATATGATTTGTGAATTTTTCCATTTCCACATACAATAATCATAGCAAACAAAATAAAAAATTGGGGAGAGTATATGTCTAGAGAACAACATATATGGTGTTAACAAAGCGGTCGGGCTGCAAAAAATTGCATCTTATTACAATATTCCACAAGAACGAATTATTGCATTTGGTGATGAAGACAATGATTTAGAAATGCTGCAATATGCCGGCTTAGGAGTTGCGATGGGAAACGCGATTCCAGAAGTAAAAGCAGCCGCCAACTATGTAACTAAAACAAACGAAGAAGACGGTGTTGCTCTTTTTCTTCAAGAAGTTTTAACACTTTAACGAATTCATCATGTAATGATTCCCACCAATATTATTCCTTCTGCCACACATACTATAATTGATGCAAATGCGTCACATTTATAAAGGGGGAATCAACATGGGTAAAAGCAATAAATCAAAGCGATTTATTCAACAAGGTAAAAATGCTATTACTAAATATGATGAAAGGTTCCCTTACCGCATGACCTATGCAGAGGCAGAAGAACGAAAAAATGAGGAAATCGAAAACATAACTCGTGGTGGTTTTTAATGGGTAAAAACCAACTATTTCAAGAAGCCCGTCATTTAGTTCAATACGCTGAAAAAGTTGCTTCAAGATTAATTGAAGGGGATAAGGAAAAAGCAATCGCCAAAGCGGAAAACGCTCTTTCCTCCGCCTATGCAAACTCAAGCTTAGCGGAGCAAAAACAGCTTTCTGAGCTTCAGCAAACATTAGATCGTATAAAGTAAGGCGACTGTCCGATAAGTCTCTAGAATGAAGCAAGTGAAGAAAAACGAGTTGTTTTTCTCCACTTGCTTTTGTATCTTTCTGAAAGAGTAGATGGCGGTAAAGAAGTTGTGGGCTAATGACGCAATCCCATTTTTTGTTTTTTTCATTTTGTTTTTATTGGGATCCTGTACGGCACGTTCGTTTCTTCACTATAAAGAAGCAGCATGAGAGGCCTTTTCGAAATTACGTCTTCTTTTAAAATGTTCAACGTGAATTTTGTCCATTCTTGACTGCTCGTAACAAAAACCTTCCCTTTAACAAGTTCGAAATGTCCATCTTCTACAACATAATGAATATGTCGACTAGCTGTTTTGACTTCACCTGATATCGTAAATTGTTTTTCCTTTTCCACAATGGTTACATGTCGAAAGGAAGGATGAGGCTTTGGAACTTCCATTTCTTCCTTTGCTGTTAATGTTGTTTCAATTCCTTTTTCATGCCCACGCCACGTTACAGAAACGGTATAAGTCCCTGGTGGAATTCGTTCACCATCTTTCATATAATTCCACCTTTCTGAAAATTCAAGGTAATGGAAAGGCGGCACTGTTTCATATTGAAGGGCTTGTGTAAACATTTTACCAATGGAGTAACGATATAATTCTTCCTCTTTATCGTTTGTAACAACTATTTCATACTTTTGACTAGAAGGAAATTCAAATTCCACTTCCTGTTCGGTTTCATTTTTTACCATCAAAACAAAATCAACAAAATCAGTACTTTCTCTAGCATCAACCGTGATAACTATTTTTTCGCGATTTCCTTCTCTATGTTCCTTCTCTTTCGTCTTTTCCACACCACATGCAGCACCAATCAATAAAATAAAGAAAAAAATGAAAAACCGCTTCATACATGCACCTCTTTAATCTTTCCTAAAGAAACCAAAAATGCCTGTCGTTTGCACAATGTTCGTAAACGCGTGGGGATCCACTTCTTTAATGATTTTTTCTAAATCATAAAGCTCATAACGGGTAATAACGATAATCATCATTTCCTTCTCTTCGTTTGTAAACGCCCCTTTTGCTGGCACTGTAGTAATTCCCCGAACAAGCTTTGCCTGTATAGCTTTTTTTAGTTCTTCCCCTTTTTTCGTAATAATCATAGCGGTTAATTTCTCATACCTAGTATGGATGGCATCAATGATTCGAGTGGAAACGTATAAAGCAACGAGTGTATATAATGCTTTTTCCCAACCGTATAGTAATCCAGCTGTTAATATAATTATAGCATTCAAAGTGAAAAAGTATGTCCCGACTGGCTTATCATTCATGCGAGAAAGAACCATTGCAATAATATCTAATCCTCCTGTCGAAGCACCCCATTTTAACGTTAATCCTATTCCAATCGCAGCAATAACCCCTCCAAATACTGCATTTAACAAAATATCATTTGAAACAGCATGAATTGGAATCATTTCAAGAAAAAACGTTGTTGCGGCAACACTGAGAAAGCTATATAAAGTAAACGATTTTCCAACCTTTTTCCATCCTAAAATGGCAACAGGAATATTTAAAATGAAAAGAATAATACCGGTTGAAATATAAACAGGAGTGAACTCCCTCAGAACATTTGACAAAAGTTGGGAGACACCTGTAAATCCCGACGCATATACATTTGCCGGAATTAAAAATAAATTAAGGGCTAGGGCATTTAAAAACGCTCCAAAAAGGACAATGACGAGCTTTTTTCCCTCTTCAATAACCATAAAAAATACCTCCCTCTATAAATGTTCCTTTTAAGTTCCTTTCAATTATTTATTTAAAGAATTGCCGATTCAACTCTTTCCAGTTAGACTTATACTTATAGAAAGAAAGAGAAGGTGTTAAACATGCATGTACATATCTTAGCTGACAGCGGCTCTGACTTGCCGTTATCCTTTTTTGAACATAAAAATACTTCTTTTATCCCGTTAAGAGTTCAATTAGGCAACAAAGATTATGAAGACTTAAAAGAAATAGAGCCAATTGAAGTATATCACTATATGAGAGAAGGAAAAGTTGTGAAAACTTCTCAAGCTTCTCCTGAAACGATTCGGAATCGATTTTTAGAGCTAGCGAAACAAAATAAGCCGAGCCTTTATATCGCTTTTTCATCGGAATTATCAGGAACTTATCAAACGGCCATGATGATTCGTCAAGAAGTCCTTGAGGAATATCCAGATTTCCCTTTGGAAATTATTGACTCTAAATGTGCTTCCCTCGGCTATGGTTTGGCTGTTCAATTTGCTCTCAAGCTATCTGAACAGGGACAATCTTTACAGGAGATGTCATCATCTGTAAAAGAGTATTGTCAACATATGGAACATATTTTTACGGTCGATCAATTAGACTATTTATTAAGAGGTGGGCGCATTAGTAAAACACAAGCCTTTATCGGCGGGTTGTTAAATATTAAGCCTTTATTACATGTCGACAAAGGCCGGCTCATTCCTCTTGAAAAAGTTCGAGGCAAAAAGAAACTTTATCGCCGTATTATTGAATTAATGGAGGAACGCGGCGATGATTTTAAAGAGAAAACGCTTGCCATAAGCCATGGCGATGATTTAGAAGCTGTTGAAGAACTTAAAAAAATGATAGAAGATCATTTCCAGCCAAAAGAAGTATATGTAAATATTATTGGCTCTGCCATCGGCGCCCATTCGGGTCCTGGAACATTGGCTGTATTTTTTTTAAATAGCTCTTTTCATCATGAGCTGCTATAGTTTTTCCATGAAAGGGAGCTACCCCCACAACAAGCAATCAAATTTGCCAAAACAGCCTTGTAAAGAAGCAAATGTCCTCTTCATACATGTTTCACACGTTTTGTGGGCATGATATAGCTAAATGATGTGAAAGGGAGCGATATGATGCCGCATACGAGTGATAATGATAAAAAAGCGAAAGACAATAATGCCAAGCTTTATGAAAAGAATATTGAACGCGAAAAAAACCGAGAAAAAGGAAAGCGTCAATATTCGAAAAAAACGAATCATTTATAAATCTTACTTTATCAAATTTCCTATTGATTATTTAAGGAAAATTAGGTAAATTAGGATTAATACTTTTTATTTGTCAATTGAAAATTGAATAAAAATGAAATTCTTATCAAGAGAAGCTGAGGGAACTGGCCCAGTGACGCTTCAGCAACCGGACAATCAAAAGAATGGGAGTTAGTTAAGTATAAAAATCCTTTTGTCCAAGGTGCTAAATCCAGCGACGCGCATTGAGCGCTCGGAAGATAAGAAGAAGGTTGAATAGCTCCAAGTCTTCTTCTTAGAAGACTTTTTTCTTTTATATAGGCTGTTTTCGTAAACTTTGTTGCTTTTCGACTGTCCATGAACCGACAAAGCACATGGTCGGACAAATTACATTTGCCCGACTATCGATTTCACGCTACACGCGTGACATAGCAAGCGTATCGCTTGCCTGACAGTCGAAAAGCTATAGAAGTATAGTAAAGCAACAATCTTTTAGAAAAGAGCCTTTATATATGAGCTTTTCATCCCCTTCCTCTTATGAACATTACAAATGGAGGTTATGAAAAATGGGGCTATTAGAAGACTTGCAGAATCGAATTTTAATTGGTGATGGCGCAACAGGGACACTTTTATATTCCTATGGAGTCGATCGCTGCTTTGAAGAATTGAATCTTTCGAAACCTGAGGAAATCAAGCAAATCCACAGCGCTTATATTGATGCAGGAGCAAATGTGATCCAAACAAATACATATGGCGCTAATTATATAAAGCTTTCAAGATATGGTTTAGAGGATGAAATGAAAAATATTAATATTAAAGCGGTTCAAATCGCCAAGGAAGCTGTAAAAACAAACGGCTCCCAACCTTATGTGATCGGAACGATTGGAGGTATTCGTTCCATTCGAAAAAGCGCCTATACGTTAGATGAAATTAAACGAAATTTTCGAGAACAGCTTTATTTATTATTATCTGAAGATTTAGATGGATTCATTTTGGAAACGTATTACGATTTAGAGGAGCTTAAGGCCGTTTTGCAAATTGCTAGAAAAGAAACAGAGCTTCCAATTATTACGAACGTTTCCTTGCATGAACAAGGTGTTTTGCAAGACGGTACTTTATTAGCGGATGCGTTAAAAGAGCTAGAGGATCTTGGGGCTGATGTTGTTGGAATCAATTGCCGGCTTGGACCATACCATATGCTGCAATCACTTGAACAAGTGCCCCTATTAAAAAAGGCCTATTTATCCGTCTATCCAAATGGAAGCTTACCAAGCTATGAAAATGGACGACTAGTCTATGAATCTGATGAACAATATTTTTTTGAAATGGCCTTAAAGTTTCGGGAACAAGGGGCTCGCTTAATCGGCGGTTGCTGCGGAACGACACCAAAGCATATTCAAGCAATGGCACAGGCTGTATCACATCTTGCACCAATTACAGAAAAGAAAGTAAAAACGCCTGATGTGAAGACAAATATAGAAATACACAACCGAAACGCTTCTCCTCCATTACATGAAATAGTGAAAACGAAACGTTCCATTATCGTTGAGCTTGATCCCCCTAAAAAATTAGGGATGGACAAATTTTTAACGGGAGCAAAAGCGTTAAAGAATGCTGGAATTGATGCGATCACGTTAGCTGATAATTCACTGGCAACACCTCGAATCAGCAATGTCGCCTGTGCAACACTTGTACATCAGAAATATAATTTACGTCCCCTCATTCATTTAACATGTCGCGACCGCAACTTAATTGGATTACAATCTCATTTAATGGGATTACACACTCTTGGATTTCATGACATTTTAGCGATTACAGGGGATCCATCAAAAATAGGCGACTTTCCTGGTGCAACATCTGTTTATGATTTATCATCATTTGATTTAATTAGTTTAATTAAACAATTTAATGAAGGCATGTCGTATTCTGGAAAGCCGCTTGGTGAAAAAACGAATTTTTCTGTCGCTGCGGCCTTTAATCCAAACGTGCGTCATTTAGATAAAGCTGTGAAAAGGTTAGAAAAGAAGATCGCTTGTGGTGCTGACTATTTTATTACACAACCGCTTTATTCGGAGAAGCAAATTGAAGAAGTTTACGAAGCAACAAAGCATTTGCCTACTCCTATTTATCTTGGCATCATGCCGCTTACTAGCAGCCGTAATGCTGAATTTATTCACAACGAAGTACCTGGTATTAAGCTATCTAACTCTATTCGCAGCCGCATGGCAGAAGCAGGCTCTGACAAAGAAAAAGCGAAAAGAGAAGGTCTTGCTATTGCCAAATCATTAATTGACGCAGCTTTTGATTTATTTAACGGAATTTATTTAATTACTCCATTTTTGCAATATGAACTAACCGTTGAACTAACCAAATATGTACATGAAAAGGAAAAAGCCAAACTAGAAAGGAAGATTTCCCATGTGTAAAATACAGCAGCAATTACAAAAAAAAATTATGATTATTGACGGAGCCATGGGAACGATGATTCAAGCAGCGAATTTAACTGCTGAGGATTTTGGCGGTGAAGAATATGACGGCTGTAATGAATATTTGACGTTCACAAGACCAGATCTCATTCAAAGCATCCATGAAGCCTACCTTGAGGCAAATGCAGACATTATTGAAACGAACACCTTTGGTGGCACAAGTCTCGTTTTAGATGAATATAACCTCGGTCATTTAGCTTTTGATTTAAATAAAAAGGCGGCAGAAATCGCAAAAAAGGCAGCGGAAAAATATTCAACACCAGAGTGGCCAAGATTTGTCGCTGGTTCAATGGGACCAACGACGAAAACGCTATCGGTCACAGGAGGTGTAACATTTAAAGAGCTTGTCAAAGCGTATGAAGAGCAAGCAAAAGGCTTGCTTGCTGGCGGCGTCGATTTACTTCTTTTAGAAACGAGTCAAGATATGCTAAATGTCAAAGCAGGTTATATAGGGATTTTAAACGCCTTTGAAGCTTTGCAAAAAGAAGTGCCGCTAATGCTGTCAGGAACCATTGAACCGATGGGTACAACTTTAGCTGGACAAGACATAGAAGCATTTTATATTTCCGCTGAGCATATGAAGCCAATATCCATTGGCTTAAACTGTGCAACTGGTCCAGAATTCATGACAGACCATATTCGTACGTTATCCGACCTTACTGAAACAGCTGTCAGCTGTTATCCAAATGCCGGTCTTCCGGATGAAGAAGGAAATTATCACGAATCACCGCAATCATTAGCTCAAAAAATTAAAGAGTTTGCCGAAAAAGGCTGGCTGAACATTGTCGGCGGATGCTGCGGGACAACGCCTGAGCATATTCGCGCGATTGCTGAAGCGGTGAAAAATATTTCACCACGTCTGATTATCAATAAGGAACGCAAGCATGCGGTTTCAGGGATAGAGGCACTCATTTATGACGAATCGATGCGCCCACTCTTTGTTGGAGAACGAACAAACGTTATCGGCTCTCGAAAATTTAAACGTCTCATTGCTGAGGGGAAATACGAAGAAGCAGCGGAAATTGCCCGAAGTCAAGTGAAAAATGGCGCCCATGTGATCGATATTTGTTTAGCCGACCCTGATCGGGATGAAATTCATGATATGGAAACCTTTATTCAAGAAGTCGTTAAAAAAGTAAAAGCTCCGTTAGTGATTGATTCTACAGACGTAAACGTGATCGAACGCGCCCTTCTTTATTCTCAAGGGAAAGCGATAATTAACTCGATAAACTTAGAGGACGGGTTAGAGAGATTTCATGAGGTTATTCCGCTTTTGAAAAAGTATGGTGCAGCGGTCGTTGTCGGAACCATTGATGAAAAAGGAATGGCCTTAACAGCTGAACGAAAGCTTGAAATTGCGAAACGGTCCTATGATATTCTTGTCAATGAACATAACATCCATCCGACCGACATCATTTTTGATCCGCTCGTTTTCCCTGTCGGTACGGGGGATGAACAATATATCGGCTCAGCGAAAGAAACAATTGAAGGAATACGCTTAATTAAAGAAACGTTTCCCCAATGTTTAACGATTCTTGGGATTAGCAACGTTTCCTTTGGATTGCCGCCTGTTGGCCGCGAAGTATTAAACGCTGTCTACTTATACCATTGCACGCTAGCGGGATTAGATTATGCGATTGTCAACACGGAAAAGCTAGAACGATTTGCTTCTATTCCTGAGGAAGAAAAAATATTAGCGGAAAAGCTACTATTTGAAACAAATGATGAAACGCTGGCGAAATTTACAAACTTTTATCGCGATAAGAAAAAAGAAGATAAGAAACCTGTCACAAATTTAACTCTTGAAGAAAGACTTGCTCAATACGTTGTCGAGGGAACAAAGCAAGGACTGATTGAAGACCTTGAGAAGGCATTACAAAAATATGATGATCCGCTAGACATTATCAATGGTCCACTTATGAAAGGAATGGAAATTGTCGGCGAATTATTTAATGATAATCAGCTAATTGTAGCCGAAGTTCTGCAAAGTGCTGAAGTCATGAAAGCAGCCGTTGCTTATCTTGAACCACATATGGAGAAAAAAGATGACAGCGGCAAAGGCAAAGTAATCCTCGCTACTGTTAAAGGGGATGTACACGACATTGGGAAAAACTTAGTGGACATTATTTTGTCAAATAATGGCTATCGCGTTGTTGACTTAGGAATTAAAGTTGCACCTCAAGAATTAATTCAAGCGGTTCACAAAGAAAAACCAGATATTATTGGCCTTTCTGGATTATTAGTAAAATCAGCACAGCAAATGGTCTTAACGGCTCAGGATTTGAAATCAGCTAATATCTCGATTCCAATTTTAGTTGGCGGAGCCGCTTTATCACGTAAATTTACCGATCAAAAAATTGCGCCTAAATATGACGGGCCTGTTCTTTACGCAAAGGATGCGATGAACGGATTAAATCTTGCCAACAAGCTGCGGGAAAATCCTGAAGAATTTACACCGAAAAAGAAAGAAGAAACGACAACATTAACAGAAGAAAAAGTTCAGAAGCAAAAAGCGGCAATTCAAGTTCAATCAACTGTTACACCAGCGCCTATTTTTCATCCAGAAGATTTAAAACCACATATTATTCAAAACATTCATCTTTCACATATTGTCCCGTACGTGAACATGCAAATGCTGCTCGGCCATCATCTCGGT
Source organism: Bacillus alveayuensis (assembly GCA_030812955.1). Lineage (GTDB taxonomy): Bacteria > Bacillota > Bacilli > Bacillales > Aeribacillaceae > Bacillus_CB > Bacillus_CB alveayuensis. Next base: position 99,730 of record JAUSTR010000004.1, on the reverse strand, counting down.
TTAAAAGGCAATGTGAAAAATCTAATAGAAGAAAAGGATGATAAAGCATTAACGTTAAAGGCAGAAATTGATGAACTTCTTAAGCTTGGCGAAAAAAATAATTGGTTTCAGCCATCAGCCATCTATCAGTTTTTCCCAGCTTATCGAGAAGGGAATGCGGTGAAAATTTTAGATCCGGAAACGAAAACGAAAGTAATCGAAACATTTGAATTTCCAAGACAAATGAAAAAACCATTTTTATGTATTTCTGATTTTGTCGGGGAGCCTACGGAAAATCAGCCGCATGATTATATTGCTCTTTTTGCCGTTACGGCTGGTGCAAACATTCGTGATGTGGCTAAAAAATTTAAAGAGGATGGAGAATTTTTCAGAAGCCATGCCATTCAAGCTCTTGCCCTTGAGCTTGCAGAAGGTCTTGCAGAACGAACACACCAGCTTATTCGTGACCGCTGGGGCTTTCCTGATCCAGCTGACTTTACAATGCGAGAACGTTTTTCAGCAAAATACCAAGGACAGCGCTATTCTTTCGGCTACCCAGCTTGTCCAGATTTAGAAGATCAAGAAAAGCTTTTCAAATTATTAAAACCTGAACAAATAGGCATTAAACTTACAGACGGTTTTATGATGGAGCCTGAAGCCTCCGTTTCAGCTTTCGTCGTTTCCCACCCAGAAGCAAGATACTTCAATGTTTTATAAATTTCCTCCCGCCTCTTTCGCAAAGAGGCGGTTTTTTTATTTTTCTTGCTAAATTTCCGCATGTTTTAACAAATGATAACAATTAACTTAAATGTCCCTCTTTTCAAAAGCTATATACATTTTATTTAAAATGAATTTACAGTAAATCAACTACCATTTTTCAAGAAAAAGACCACCTCTATGTCTTCATTAGAAAGAGGTGATCTTTCATTTTTTAAACTAGGCTGTTATCGACTGTCCATAAACCGAACAAAGCACGTAGCCGGACAAATCAATTTTGTTCGGCAATCGGCTTTTGTTCGATTCACGTCACGCTACAGCGTGACATAGCAAGCGTATCGCTTGTCTGTGGACAGTCGAAAATATATTAAAGCAACAAACTTTCAGAAAAGAGCAATAAACTAAAATGCCTTGTTATGAAGCTGTGATTTTTTTTCATTCCATATTTCACGATTCACAAGTGCCTTCGGTTCTTTTCCTTGCAGGGCAAGATCAATATTGTCAACGGCCAGTTTCATCATCTTTTTCCTCGTTTCTAAGGAGGCGCTGCCGATATGAGGAAGCACCACAACGTTTTGAAGCTTGAGCAACGGATGATTTGCTGAAATCGGTTCTTTTTCAAAAACATCTAATCCAGCTGCTGCAATTTCTTTATTTACTAAAGCATCATATAAATCAGCTTCATTCATGACTAATCCTCGGCCTGCATTAATAAAAATGGCTGAATTCTTCATCAACGAAAATGCTTTTCTGTTAAACATGCCCTTCGTTTCAGGAGTCAATGGAGCTAAAGAGACAACAAAATCTGATTGTCCTAAAAGTTCCTCAAATGAAACATATTTTGCTCCTAACTCTTCTTCAGCTTTTTGCTTACGACTACGATTATGATATAAAATGTTCATTTCAAATCCTGTTGCTCGCTTGGCCACTTTTTCTCCAATTCTCCCCATCCCGACAATTCCAATGGTTTTATGATGAATGTCATAACCGGCCATTAAATACGGATTCCAATCTTGCCAATGGCCTTTTTTAATATATTCATGACCTTCAACAATTCTTCTTGCTGTTGCCATTAACAATGCGAATGTTAAATCAGCTGTTGTATCACTTAATACATCTGGGGTATTGCATACAAGAATCTTTCTTTTTGTTGCTTCATGGACCGCAATATTGTCATATCCAACACCTAAGTTGGCGATGACTTTGAGGTAAGGCGCAGAAGCAATAAGCGATTCATCCACTTTATCTGAAACCATTGTTAATAATGCATGTGCTTTGCTTGCTTTTTCTTTTAAAATGTCATACGGAACAGGTTTTTCAATACTGTCCCACATTTGTACCTCTGCAATATTGCCAAGTTTCTCCACAATGTCACTTTCTAATTTTCTGGTAATATAAACAAACGGCTTTTTCAATGTCCTAATACTACCTCCTTATCACTGTGAACCGATCATGACTCTAAGAACATTTGGATGATCTGAATAGTTTTTTGATCCCGCTCCATATCCAACTTTTTCAATGACCATGGACGGAAGTACACTAAAGCAGTCAACAAGTGCTTTTAAAAAGGCTGCACCAGTTGGCGTTGTAAGCTCTCCTTTTAATGAGCTTTTCTGCAAAGGAATTCCTTTTAGAATTTCTAGTGTAGCTGGCGCCGGCACTGGATAAACACCGTGATCAATATGAATATGTCCAGTCCCAACTGGAACAGGGCTAGACACAACTTTTTCAATTTGTAAATATTCTAACAAAATGGCTGTGCCAACTATATCTATGATTGAGTCAACAGCCCCAACCTCATGAAAGTGTACATTTTCAATGGAAACTCCATGAATTTTCGCTTCCGCTTCACCAATGAGACGAAACACCTTGATGGCTGTCTCTTTTACAAATGCAGATAGTGTAGATTCTTCAATTAAATGAACAATGCTTGTAAAAGTTCGATGTGCGTGATGATGAGCATGGTGATGGCTGTGACCATGATTAGAATGGTGCTCTTGAGCAACATGGTAATGATGAGTGTGTTCCTGCTCATTTTCTTCAGAATGGCTCTGTTCATGGTGATGTGCGTGGGAATGATCATCTCCTTTAGGTTTGGAAAGTGTATGTGTTAAAATCACATCAAATTTGGTTGCAGATATACCATTTTTAACGACCTTTTCAATCTTTAATTCATATTCATCCTCAATCTTTAATTTTTTTAATTCTTTAGTTAAATAATGGTAATCTCCTCCAGCATCGATTAATGCCCCGATCATCATGTCTCCGCTTATACCAGAAAAACAGTCTAAATATAAAGTTTTCATTTCCACACCTACTCTTAAAGATAAAATAAATCTTCCATCAGTGGATTTTCTTTGAATACCCACTGATGGAAAGGTAAATGCGCCATTTAATTCGATTTTTGATAAACTAAGCGATGGATTAGTGCAGCTTGATATGCTGCACCAAAACCATTATCAATATTTACAACACTAATTCCTGATGAACATGAGTTAAGCATCGTTAATAGGGATGAAATGCCATTTAAATTTGCCCCATAACCGACACTTGTCGGAACTGCAAGCACTGGCTTGTCAACTAGACCGCCAACAACACTCGGAAGTGCCCCTTCCATGCCAGCGATTGCGATAATCACAGAAGCCTTTTTTATTTCATCTAATTGGTCAAATAAGCGATGAATACCAGCTACTCCGACATCATAAAAACGCATAGGGCGAACTCCCATCGCTTCTAAAGAGACGGCTGCTTCTTCAGCAACCGTTAAATCGGAAGTACCTGCACATAAAACTGAAACATAGCCGTCATATAATATTTCAGGCTCATTTTCTCGTTTCCAAACCAGCGTTTTAGAGGTAGAGTCCCACACAATTTCACTTTGTTCATTTATTACCTTTTGTCCTTTTTCTTCACTGACGCGTGTAACTAAAATTCTATTTTCTGTTTCCTGTAAACTTTTGATAATTTTTAAAATTTGTTCAGCTGTTTTTCCTTCTCCATAAATAACTTCTGGAAAGCCTTTTCGTCTTTGCCGATGAACATCAACTTTAACAAATCCTAAATCTTCGTATGACTTTAACATTTGTTCAGCAGCTTCAACAGAAAGTTGTCCCTTCTTTAGTTGATGTAAAATGTTGTGTAAATGCTTACTCATCCTTGTTCTCCTTGTGTAAAACTTCATTCATACTGCCTGTGCGGTAACCTTGAAGATCAAGCGTTACATAATGAAATCCAAGCTGTTTTAATTTATTATTTATTTCTTCTCGTCTTTCCACAACTTTCATAAAATCATTGCTATCTACTTCAATCCTAGCCATTTGGCCATGGTGGCGAACACGCACTTGATAAAGGCCAATTTCTTTTAATAAATAATTTTCAGCTAAATCCAATTGATTAATCGCTTCTTTTGTAATTCTTGTTCCATAAGGAATTCGTGATGATAAACAAGCAAAGGAAGGTTTATTCCATGTCGGTAAATTCATCTCCTTTGAAAGCTTTCGAATATCATCTTTTGTTAAACCAGCCTCTTTTAATGGACTGCGTACCCCTTTTTCTTTTAATGCTTTCATACCTGGACGATAATCGCCAACATCACTAGCATTTGTTCCATCAACGATATAAGGATACCCTTTTTCATGAGCTAATTTCACGAGCCGTTCATACAATCCGGTGCGACAAAAATAGCAGCGGTTTTTATCATTTTTAATAAAATTTTCGTTCTCAAATTCTTTTATATTAATTGTTAAATGTGGAGCTTTTAATTTCTTTGCTAAAGCAACGGCTTCATCAAATTCTCTTTGCGGAAATGTCTCGGAAGATGCGGTAACAGCTAGTACATTATCACCTAATACTTGAAGCGCTCGCGCTAATAAAAAGACACTATCGACACCGCCCGAAAATGCGATCATGCATCTACCCATTTCTTTTAAAATTATACCAAGTTTTTCATTTTTTTTATGTAAACTTTCCATCATGATGTCAACCCCTTATTAATGGTAAGAGGGGGTGACTCCAAACTTTTGTCATACCCCCATGAGAACAAATATTTTGTGTTATCTAAAACCGCTCCTATATCCAGAATATATGAATACTCATGAACGAACAATTTTTATGATCCATAAAACATTCAATCATGATTTGTTGATCTTGGCGCTAATTCAATTGCTTGACGAATCGCTTCTTTTAAGCTTAACTCATCAGCAATTCCTTTACCAGCAATATCAAACGCAGTTCCATGATCAACACTCGTACGAATAATTGGTAATCCTACGGTAATATTGACACCTGCTTCTAAACCTAGTACTTTAATCGGTCCATGTCCTTGATCATGGTACATGGCGACGACAACATCAAAGTCACCACGAATTGCTCGGAAAAATAAAGTATCTGCCGGGAGCGGTCCGAACACAGAGATTCCTTCTTGTTGAGCTTTTTCAACGCCAGGAATCACTTTTTCTTCTTCTTCCCCATAACCAAATAAACCATTTTCACCTGCATGTGGGTTAATTCCACATACAGCAATTCGAGGTTGTTTATAGCCAGCCTTTTGCAAGGTTTCATGCGCTAATTTTATAACAGTGTACACACGTTCAGGAGTAATTTGTTTCACAGCATCTATTAACCCTACATGTGTTGTTACATGAATGACTTTCAAGTTTGGAGCTGATAGCATCATCGCATAGTCTTTTGTATTCGTTAATTCAGCTAAAATTTCTGTGTGGCCTGGATAATGATGACCACCTTTATGAAGCGCTTCTTTGTTTAAAGGTGCTGTACAAATCCCGTGAATTATTTGTTCCTTTGCTAATTCAATGGCTTTTTCTAAATATTTAAAAGCAGCCTTACCAGCCTCTGCGGAAACTTGACCAAACGGCAAATCCGGTGGCAATAAATCTAAATCCAAGCAATCAACTGTTCCATATGAAAACCGTGCATCTTCTACTTTTTTGATCCGGTTTACTTTTAAATTCGTTTGCACGATTTTATCCGCCCGTTCTAACATCTTCGCATCCCCTATAACAAACGGACAGCATGATGTATAAATTTCTTGATCTTTTAATGCCTTCATGATGATTTCTGGTCCAACACCAGCTGCATCTCCCATTGTAATCGCTAAAATTGGTTTTCGTTCTACCATGTTGCCCCTCCGTTTAATATGCTTTTTTCAATAACTCTAGGAAACTATCAGCATTTGGTACACGTGGATTATTACGAATTAATCTTTCAATCGGTAATGCTTTTTCCGCTATTTCTCGCAAATCTTCTTCTTTTACCCCGATTTCAGATAATTTCGTAGCCAAACCTATATCTTTGACAAGTTGATGAACAAAATCAATGGCTTTTTGTGCCGCTTCAGCTGTTGTTAAATCATCTGTTTGAATGTTAAAGCATTGTGCAATTTTGGCTAATTTTTCTGGCACAACTCCTGCATTATACTCCATCACATGAGGCAACAGCATTCCTGTTAGTTGTCCATGCGGTGCTTTTGTTATACCACCTATTGGATAGGCTAGTGCATGAGCTGCTGCTGTTCCAGCATTTGAAAACGCCATTCCCGCTAATAAGCTGCCTAAAAGCATATTATATCGTGCTTCTAAGTTGCTTCCTTGCTGCACTGCTAACAATAAATTTTCTCCAATTAAACGAATCGCTTCAATGGCTAAAGCATCACTAATTGGGTTTGCACCTTGGAACAGAAGTTCACCTTCTGCTTGAATATATTTAAAATCTTTTGCCGTGTAAGCTTCGATTGCGTGTGATAGAGCATCAATACCTGAACATGCTGTTATATATGGTGGTAATCCAATTGTCAATTCAGGATCACAAAGAGCAACTGCTGGACGTAAATGATTATCTGATATACCGACTTTAATATTATTTTCCGTATCATTTATAACAGCAACAGATGTTACTTCTGAACCTGTTCCCGCTGTTGTCGGGATGGCAATCAGTGGAGCAATTGGACCTGGCACAAGATTTTCTCCACCGAGGTAATCGCGAGGATGACCACCATATTTGACTAGCAATGCCATGATTTTAGCTAAATCAATACTGCTTCCCCCACCTAAACCGATAATAACATCTGTGTCCATTTTGTTTTTAGCAAACTCGTAGCATTCGACAGCGGTTGAAACAGGTGGTTCGGGCAGTGTTTGATCATAAACGGCAAAAGTATAATTTGCTTCTTCTAATAAATCTGTAACAACCTTTAAAATCCCCGCATTTTTAATCCCTTGATCCGTTACGATTAAAACATTTTTCGCATGATATCGTTTTAATATTTTATCTAATTGTTTAATTGCCCCGTTTCCAAATACAATATTTTTAGTTGAAAAGTATTCCCATGTGTTTCTCAATCTTTTGCTCCCCCTTACTGTTCTAGATCGATGACAACGATTTTTTCTTCGGTCATATCTTCAATGGCATATTTTGGTCCTTCTTTTCCAAGTCCGCTATCTTTTACACCACCGTAAGGCATAATATCTGCTCTATAAGTTGATACATTGTTAATGATGACACCGCCAAACTCAAGTTCTTGCGCAGCTCTCATGGCAAGATTTAGATCAGATGTGAAAATCCCTGCTTGAAGCCCTAAGTTTGAATGATTTGCCTGTTTAAATGCATCTTCAATATCACTGTATTTTATAATACTTATAACGGGTGCAAAGATTTCTTCACAAACAACTTTCATATTAGGTGTCACATCCGTTAATACTGTTGGGTGAAGAATCGCACCTTCTCTTGTACCACCGTATACAACTTTTGCCCCTGCTTCTTTAGCCTCTTTAATCCAATTTTCGGCCCGAATTGCTGCTTGTTCTGAAATCATTGGACCTACATCGGTATCAGGCAATTCTGGATTTCCGACTTTTATTGTTTTCGTGATCTCAATCGCTTCTTTCACAAATTCATCATAAATATCTTCATGAACGTAAATACGCTGAACGGATATACAAGCTTGTCCTGAATTTCCATATCCTTTCGTTACACATAATTTCGCCGCACGCTTTAAGTCTTTTACATCATAATGAACGATATTTGGTGAGTTATTTCCTAGCTCTAAAACGACGCGGCGAATTCCTGTCGTGCTTTTAATATGTCTTCCAACAGGAGCACTACCTGTAAATGAGTACATGGCAACAAGCTCTTCTTCTAGTAAATATTGACCCGTTTCTTTTCCTAATCCGTTAACGACATTAACGAATCCACCAGGAAGTCCTGCTTCCATTAAAATTTCAACAAGCTTCATATGAATAATTGGTGTTACTTCCGCCGGTTTTAAGACAACGGTATTTCCCGCAGCAATCGCTGGAGCAATTTTGTGGGCCGTTAAATTAAAAGGGAAGTTAAATGGCGTAATCGCCCCAACCACCCCAACTGGTACCCGAATTGTAAAGGCCATTTTATTGTCTTCACCTGGCTGCCCTTGAATTGGAACACCTTTTCCACATATACGTTTAGCTTCTTCGGCTGAAGCAACAAAGGTTTGAATCCCGCGGTCAATTTCCGCACGTGCATCCTTCAACACTTTTCCGGCTTCATGAACAATCGTTAACGCGAGCTCTTCTTTACGTTCTTTAAAAATTTCAGCTGCTCTCATTAAAATCTCATAACGTTGTTGTGTTGTTAACTTTTTCGTTTTAAATGTCTCATAAGCATTGGACACAGCATCATGAACGACTTGTTTCGATGCTTTCGTTACGTATCCGATTACTTCACCTGTGTATTTATGATAAACAGGCAGCAGCTCTTCACCTTCCACCCATTCTCCACCAATTAAATTTCGGTAAATAATCGGATCTTGTTTTGTTGTCGTCATTTTACATTCTCCTTTCTTAATCAACAAAATTTCCATGTTCATCAAATTGAATTTCTTTCAGATCTCCCACAATTTCTACATAATCAAGCTTTTTCACTTCATCTAGCAGACTTTCAGAAACATAAAGAGTTTGAATTTCTAATGTATTGGTAATTCGCACAAATCGAGTGTCTTCATCTCTAACTCCCCAATTAGCTCTCATTGCTGCTTTCAGAGCTTCACGATCATTTTTTAAAACGATCGGAATACTTGCTCTGGCTAAAAATGAAGAAGTGATAACATTTTCATTCATCGCTTCCCGATTAATTTTTTTAAATAAACGCTCGGTCGTTAAGTCTGCTAAACCAATTCCAAGCGCATTTCCATGCGAAGCCTCGCTTACATCACCAGCAATGATATATTTAATATTTGGTGATTTCGGTTCTTCAACTCCTAGAATACGAATTCTCCCGATAATATTTGTATCCATTCCTGTGCCACTAAAATTTTTTCCAATTTCATCTACGTATAAAATATCAATATCTGAAACAGGCAAACTAGGCATATAAGTTTTTGATAATTGAAGCAATGCTTTTTCACGATCAACAATTTTTTCTGGAGGAATTGCTTCAATTACTGCTGTATGTTCATGGGCATCTTCAACGATCCCAATGCCAAATAACACCTTCCCTGAGTGAATAACTTTTTCACCAACTTTAGGCATCAAATCTCGAATTCCATATACACCAAATGTATGAATTGCCTGAGCTTGCTTATGTTTTCCAAGACCAATTGAGGCCATTTTTAAAATTCCGCTCTCAATGTCTGCTTTAAAGTCCGTGTGAGCTTTAATTCTCCCCATGACGATTACCCCATCTGCACTATGGGCAATTTTATCCATATAAACTGGGAGCCCGTCATCGGTTTTATCAATTTGAACAACTTCCATCGACGATTTTATTGGTGCATCAATATACTCTTCTGTAATTCCCAAACTGTGCAGCACTCCTTTTTGACCTTCTGCTGTTGCTCCACCATGACTTCCCATTGCAGGTACAATAAATGGCTCTGCCCCGAATGATTTTAACTTTTCAACTGTATATTTAATGATATCGGCAATATTAGCTATTCCACGACTACCTGCTGTTATAGCAATTTTCATCTGTGGCTGAATTTTTGTACGGATTTCTTCTTTTTCAAGCTCTGCAAAAACCGTTGCACGAATATCTTGTAATTGATGATCTGGAAAGTTCTGTTTAATTTTAATAATTTTCGGAAACCCCATCGATTACTCGACTCCTTTTTTTACTTATTTTCCTATTAGTGACGGTAGCCACATCGATAGCGATGGTGTATAACTAATGATTAAAATATCAACAATTAATATGAATAAGAAAGGTAACAGGGATTTTGTAATCTTTTCTAATGTTGTATTGGCAATTTGAACTGCAACGAATAAATTTACTCCTAATGGTGGTGTAACCATTCCCATTGCTAAGTTAACAACCATGATAATGCCAAAGTGAACAGGATCAATGCCAACAGCAACCGCAATTGGTGTTAAGATAGGTGCTAAGATAATAATGGAAGATGCTGTTTCAAAAAACATTCCAACAACCCATAATAAAAGATTAATTAAGATTAAAAACATGATTGGACTATCTGTAAACGATGTAAAGGCCGATGCAATTTCTTGAGGAACACGCTCCCTTGTCAAAATCCACCCAAATAGTCCAGCTGTTGAAATAATGATCATAATAATTGCTGTTGTGATCGCCGAATTATAAAAGACTTTGTATAAATCTTTTATTTTTAATTCACGGTAAACGAAGCACCCTATAACAAATGCATAGACAACAGCAACTGCTGCAGCTTCTGTAGGTGTAAAAATCCCACCATAAATTCCGCCAAGAATGATAACTGGCATTAACAATGCTAAAAATGCTTTTCGAAAAGCCTTCAACCGTTCCGCTGTTGTTGCTTTTGCTTCTCCTTTATAACCTTTCTTTTTCGAAATAAGGAATACAACAAGCATTAACGAACCAGCAATTAAAAAGCCTGGAATAACACCTGCAATAAATAATTTACTAATAGACACTTCCGCTGTTACTCCATATAAAATTAATGGAATAGAGGGAGGAATGATAACGCCAAGTTCACCAGAAACAGCTTGTACACCTCCTGCAAAATTACGGTCATAACCTCGTGCAATCATAGCCGGAATTAAAATCGATCCAATCGCAGCTGTAGTTGCTGGCCCTGAACCTGAAATAGCTGCAAAAAACATAGAGGTCACAACAGCCACAATGGCCAATCCCCCGCTTAAACTTCCTACTAACGTATTCGCGAAATTAACTAACCGCTTGGAGATCCCCCCTGCTTCCATTAAGTTACCTGCCAGAATGAAAAATGGAATTGCCATCAATGGAAATAAATCCAGTGAACCAAACATTCTTTGAATTACGACAAGCATTGGCATATCAGCTGTATTCACTGCTAAAGTTGAAGCTATCCCAAGAGAAAAAGCGATCGGTACACTTAAAGTAAATAAAATTAGTAAGCTAACAATTACGATCGTAATCACGATTGATCCTCCTTTGTATAAAACTCAATTAAGACAGCGATTGAATTCATCATCATCAAAAACGCTCCAACAGGTATAGCAGCGTATGCATAAACCATCGGAATTTTCATTGCAGGCGATTGCTGCATTTTCACATGCTCTAACATATCCATCCCATACATCATCAATACAATAAAAAAACCGATATTCACAATGTGAACAACTGTTTTAAAGATTCTCCTTACATTTGGAGTTAGCCGCTCAGTCAACGCTTCCACTCCAATTAATTTATGTTTTCTTAACGCGAGCGAGGCTGCTAAAAATACTAACCAAATCATTAAATACCGCGCCAATTCTTCTGACCATTCTATTGAATTATGTAAAATAAATCGTGAAAATACTTGTATGGAAATGACCCCTGACATCACAACTAATATCAAAACTGATAAAAAACCAATGATTTTATTCAAATAATCTATAGCTTTTAAAATAGCTGACATGCTTTATCCCCCTTTTTGGAAAAACAAGATTGATATATTTTTAATAAAACACTAAAGAAATCATTTTTCTTCACTGTTTTATTAAAAATGACTCCTCCACGTTATTTAGTGGAAGTTGAAGAACAGTGCAGACTGTTCTTCAACTAATAGGAACGAATTATTTCGTGTTTATAATGCTATCGATTAAATCTTGGCCAAATTGCTCACTGTATTTTTCATATACAGGTTGAACGGCTTCTTTAAACGGTTCGATATTCGGCTCTTCAATCACTTCCATACCTTTCTCTTTCAATAGCGCAATGCCTTCTTCATCCATTTTCGCAACAACTTGGCGCTCATAATCACCAGCTTCTTTTGCAGCTTCTAGGAGAGCTGTTTGTAAATCTTCTGGAAATGAATCAAATTTGCTTTTTGAGATGATTAACATAGATGGATTATAGAAATGACGAGTCATCGTTAAGTATTTTTGCACTTCATAGAAACGAGAGCTCGTTATAACTGGTACTGGATTTTCTTCCCCATCTACAACACCTTGTTGGAGGGCAGGAAATAATTCTGGGAACGCCATTGGTGTTGGATCAGCACCCATTGTTTTAAATGAATCCATATGGATGTCGTTTTCCATTGTCCGTATCTTTAATCCTTTCAAATCTTCAGGCTTTTCAATTGGACGTACATTATTTGTTACGTTGCGGAACCCATTTTCCCACCATGCTAAACCTTTTAAGCCTTGTGCTTCTTCAAGTTTTGCAAATAAATTTTGACCAATTTCACCATCTAATACTTTATGTGCATGTTCGGCATTACGGAATAAGAACGGCAAATCTACAACTGTAATTTCAGGAACAAAACCACTCATCGGACCTGTAGAGGTTAAAACAAGATCAACACTACCAATTTGTAGTCCTTCAATCATCTCACGTTCTCCACCAAGCGCACCATTAGGAAATATTTCAACTTGGAATTGACCATTTGATTTTTCTTCTAATAGTTCTTTAAATCTCTTTAAACCTTCTTGATAATGAGATTGATCTGATAAAGTGTGGCCTACCTTTAACGTAATAGTTTCCTTATTTCCTTTTTCTCCACTTCCATCACTGCTGCCACCTTCCGTTGAATTTTCCCCTCCACAAGCAGCTAGGACGAAGATAAGCATGACAGACATAAAGAATGCTAGAAACTTTTTCATTTTTCTCCCCCTTATCCAATTCAATTAATAAACTCCTTCACCTTGATTAATGAGTTGTAGATTGAAAAACGGTCTCCAAAAGCCCCAGCTTTTGTAATAATAGGTAAATCATTTGATTCTGAATCTGCTATTTTGCAAATCGGGATCCCTTCTTCAGCTTCACCTATAATTTTTAGAGCTTTTATTTGTAATTGAGTACAAGTATAATAGGCAATATCACCTCCAGTTAAAAATAAGCTTGCAAATGAGTGTTTTTTTATAAGCTTTGAAGCAAGAAGTCCAAGATGTTTAGCGATTTGATTCCCTGCTTCTTCTTTTGATAGAGCATTTTTTTGTAAATATTCTGCGAATTCATTCCGGGCTTCAGTTGAACTATTCGTTGTGATAACTAAATGTTTATTTTGTTGAATAATCGTTGCGGCTTTTAACAACATGTTTGGCAAACAATCTGTTGAAAAGTTTTCATCTAATAATTCATTTGGATGTAAGGTTAAAAGCGCGTATCCTTGACTTTTCAAATAGTCAACTTGCTCTCTCGTTTTTTCACTAACACTTCCAGCGACCACTAGATTAGGGTGTTTATTTTTAAGTGATTGATTCTGCATCATATTATCTTCGTCTTTAAACCGTTTGGCTAAAGAAGACATCAAACCCGCAGAACCTACCCATAATATTCGTTTAAAGACTTGTTCCGTCTCTGAAATAATGGTGTCAAAGTCATCATCCGTTATACAATCAAAAGTGAAGCACTTTTTCCCAAAGTCAGACATATTTTTAAGTATTTTGGATAATTTATTTTTTTTTATGAACTCAATATTAATGTGAGTAACCTCTTGCTTCATTTGCAGTTCTAATTCTTTTGAAACAACTGAATGATGGACTGGTGTTTTCGGATCTTTTGCAAATTCTGTATCCGTTAATAGCTTTTGATGAACAAGATGATACCCACCAACTGTAATCCTACCATTTTTTGGATATGCCGGGACAACTACTGCACAATCAAAATCTATGTTTTCTATTAATGTTTCAATTTCTGCTCCGACATTCCCACGCAAAGTCGAATCGATTTTTTTATAGTAAAAAGAAAAATCTAACTTATTTATTTGAGAGGCAAGATTTTTTAACTTTTTCCGTGCCTCATTTACTTCTAATGATCGCGTTTCAGTATTAATTACATAGACATGTCGCTTTTGGTTTGACGCAAAATGAAACGGTTCTTGTATTAATACTTTTGTATTTATGCCCGTTTTTGCAACTTGAAGAGCTGTATCATTTGCTCCAGTCAAATCGTCAGCTAAAATTATTGCATTTTTCATCTTCCCCCTCCCTTCTTGAAAACGTTTTAAATAAATTCTAGTCTGAATTTTTGTTAAATTCAATACGTTGATTAAAAAAAACGCTAAAATAATGTTGCAAATAACAACATTATTTTAGCGTTTTCAATTTCCTCCATAAAGTTGAGCGATTAATGCCTAATCGTTTTGCTGCTTTAGACTGATTATATTCTTCATCTTCAATTACCTTTAAAATGATTTCATTCACTAGTTCATCTAATGTTTTGTTATCTAATGATACATGAATTCCATTGTTTTCATTCGGTTTTGTTTTTAACCCTTTAATAATACTAATCACATCATCCATTACAATAAACGGTCCATCTGAAGCAAGGCACATTTGCTGAACAACTTTTTCTAATTGTGCAACATTGCCTGGCCAGTCATATTCATATAATTCATGCAAAACTTCATCCGATAATCCTGCAATCTGCTTACCAAGCTTCGCATTAACGGTTGCTATAAAGCTTCGAATCAAATCTTCCATATCTTCTTTGCGCTTTCGTAAAGGAGGAAGTTTTAAAGTATATGAATGGATCGTATTATAGAGTTTAGGGCTTAATTCCCCTTTATCCACTTGCTCTGCAAGATTTTCACACGTTGTAACGAGAATTCGAATATCAAATTCTACTTCCTCTTCAAAAAAAATAATCTTCTTTTTTTCTAATTGTTCTGCTAATTTGTCTTGCAAATGATATGGAATGGCTCTTATGTTGTCAAAACAGATTGTCCCTCCATTGACTATTTCGAAAATGTTACTATTATTCATACTTTTTCCGAACAATAATGTTTCTAATTCTTCTTCACTATAATCTTGACAATTCAATAAATAAAATGGTTTATTTCGCCGTTTACTTTCAAGATGAATTGCTTGAGCAATCGCTGTCTTGCCCGTTCCTTTTTCGCCAATAATCAATACTGGTAGATTGGACTGACTAATTTGTTTAGATGCAGAAACTACTTTTTTCATTTGTTCTGAGTGAACTACTAAATGGCTGAACTGAAGAACAGGTCGGTACATTGCAGAAAAATTTTTTCCATTCCCATTCATCATAACTTCATTTGACTTTCTTAGAATAATAGCTGCACCTTGTAAATGGCCATGATGAAATATTGGAAACTTTTCAATGTCTAATACGTGATCACCAATTAAAACACTCTGGTAACTTTCCTCTTTATGTGAATGCATAACTTTTTTAAAATTTATGAATGGGAAATCATCTACAAGTTGTTGATTTAGCATTTCAGAACGGTCAACATCTAAAAATTTCGCAGCTTGCTCATTAATTTCTATACAATTGGCATCTTGATCTACAATGATGATACCTGCTTTCGACTTTTCAACTACCGCATGATAGGAATTTTTTATTTTCTTCTCTTTATCCAAATAATATACAAGCTCTTTTGCCCTTTCGATTGCATCAAAAACAGCTTCTTTCCCTGAAGTAATTAACATACTGTTTATACCATGATGTTTAGCAACATTCGTTGTAATCACATCACCAATAATTAGGTCAATACCTTGAGCTTTCGCTTGATAGATGGTCGGTTTAATATCTTCTTCTGAGTTTATCAGAAAAGATTGAACATCAATTCCTAACAGGAGACCGACAGATTCTGCTCCTTTCACAATATTAAAAAAGCTCATAACTCCTACTTTTCCTGTATATCCCTGGATTAATCTTAATGTACGCAAAATATCATATCCAGAGATTTGTAGTTCGACAACAGGTAAGTGGATTTTTTCCTTAATGACTCTTGCTGTTGCACCACGGCTAATGACAACATCATAGCCTTCTGATTCTAAAGATTTCGCAATCATCAAACCTTTATATAAATTCCCCACCCTTACATCAATATCCATTTCTAACTCATTTGCTGCTTCTTCAAACAACTCTCCTAGCCCTTCATATGGTGCAATAACCAACATTTTTGTCATTTCTTGCACTCCTATACTTTGAATAATTTCAATTTTAAATTCATTTTAAGCGATAGTGTTTAATTACACAACACACTCAATGTAAACATTTGATGAAGCTACTAAGTTTCTTTTCCTTTGTACCCTTTTTTCCAAACATAATCATAAATTTTTTTGAGTGGAATTTGATGACGGTCAGCAATATTTTTACAATCTTCATACTCTGGAGATTCTTGGACAATTTGTCCATTATAAATCCCCTGTTTAATCTTTACGACTCCCCAAGGTGTTTTTCTTTCCACAAATCTCCTCCCCAATCTATGTACTGTAACCGGATAATACCTTATACCTAATGTTGTTGTTTCTTCAAAAATAATCCTTTTAATGTTTTCTAATATTTTTTGATCACATAATACTTGCATCATATAAGCAGGGCGATTTTTTTTCATAAAAATGGGAACGTAAAACACATCATTTGCCCCTTCTTTCAATAACTTGTCCATTGTATAACCTAGCCATTCTGACGAAATATTATCGATATTTACTTCTAATTTAATCATGTTTACATCTTCATGTTCTTCCATATGGTCAAAAAAATTTTCCATATTTTAACTCCCTTTCAAATCTCTTGTAATTAAATAAACTATGTAAAAACGTTCCCTTGACAAAGTTTTATAAAATGAAAAACCCCTTCTTCTGGTAACGTGTACGCGCAATCAAACACGACCAAATAGAAGAGGTGTTCACTTTTATGATAGCGAATCAAAACTAAGTAAGCAATTATAAAAGGCTGTTTTCGTAAACTTTGTTGCTTTTCAACTGTCCATGAACCGAGCAAAGCACGTGGTCGGACAAATTACATTTGTCCGACCATCGCCTTTTGTTCAGTTCACGTCACACTAAAGTGTGACATAGCAAGGGCGTCGCTTGCCTGAGCAGTTGAGCAACAATCTTTGAGAAAAGAGTCTTACAAAAAGACCTTGAGGGCACATCATTCTGATGCAATGTTGATGTTGAGATCTAAACAAACGCTTTCTTTACCTTTTCAAATAAAAATAAAACATTAAAATTTATGGACAAACGAAGAGTTTACAACAAATGCCGTGAATATCAATGTAACTCTTTCTTTACATATTTAGCATCCTACAACATGATTTTATCTTCATGTCATTTTTTATTACATAAATTACGTTTTTTTAAAAAAATCTACTTGATTTTTTCGGAAATTCTATATATGATAATAAGCATAACAAATAATGTTATAAAACATAACATAAAGGAGATGAGAACGTGAAAAAGATTGAGGCAATCATTCGGCCCGAACAATTTCCTCTCCTCCGCACAAAACTAGAAGAAGTTGGTATTAACGGGCTAACAGTTTCAGAAGCTGCAGGCTGTGGGCAGCAGCGAGGCAGGCAAGGTGTTTTTCGCGGTACTTCCTATGAGATTAAACTTCTTCCAAAAGTAAAGGTAGAAATGGTCGTTGAAGAAGAATTCGTTGATGAGATTGTCCAAATCATCCAATCAACCTGTTCGACGAATACAGTTGGCGACGGGAAAATTTTTATACTTCCTGTTGAAAATGCTATTCGCATTCGCACAGGTGAATCAGGAAAAGAAGCAATCCTTTAAAAAAATGTCAATATTTTTGAAAGGTGTGAAAATATGAAAAAGAAAGTGTTCTCACTTACTACTGCTAGCTTTTTAGTAGCCACTTCTGTTTTTGCTGAAGAGCCTACAGTCGAATCGATCCGTTCTTCATTAGACATGACATGGATCATGATTGCTGCACTTTTAGTCTTCTTTATGCATGCGGGATTTTCTATGGTTGAATCTGGGTTTACACGAGCGAAAAATGCATTGAATATTTTGATGAAAAACTTCTTAACGATTTCAATCGGTTCTATTCTTTATTTTTTAGTTGGTTATGCCCTGATGTTTGGTGAATCTCAATATGGATTATTTGGGACAAAAGGGTTTGCTTTAATTGGTGAAGGTGATCAAGTTGGCTTTTTTGTTTTCCAAGCTGTATTTGCTGCCACTTGTGCAACGATCATTTCAGGGGCTGTAGCAGAGCGTATGAAGCTTTCCAGCTATATGCTATTAACCGTTGTGATGACAGGCTTTATATATCCGATTGTCGGTCATTGGATTTGGGGAGGCGGCTGGTTATCTGAACTAGGATTTATTGATTTTGCTGGTTCGACTGTCGTCCATTTAACAGGAGCTTTAGGAGCTTTTGTTGCAGTTCTCTTTTTAGGTGCACGAATCGGTAAATATACGAACGGAAAAGTTAACGTCATCCCTGGTCATAACATTCCTCTCGGTGCATTAGGTGTTTTTATTCTTTGGTTCGGTTGGTTCGGATTTAATGGGGGTAGTTCTTTAGCAGCCGACCCAGAACTTGTCCCTCACGTGATCGCAACAACATTATTAGCTGCTTCATCCAGTATTGTCATCACTGCTCTTTATACTCACCTACGCTACAAACAAATCGATGCCTCCTTAACTTTAAACGGTGCCCTAGCCGGATTAGTCAGCATCACAGCTGGATGTGCAAATGTTTCATTTATAGGATCCATTGTAATCGGTGCAGTCGCTGGTGTTATCTTAGTTGAGTCTGTTCAATTTATTGACAGAGTCGCAAAGCTTGATGATCCAGTCGGAGCGATTAGTGTTCACGGAATTTGTGGGATTTGGGGAACAATAGCCATTGGATTTTTTGACGTTTCAAATGGATTATTCTATGGAGGTGGCGCTTCATTACTTGGCATTCAATCACTTGGCGTATTAGCCGTAATAGCTTGGACGATCGTAACATCTTTTATTTTCTTATTCCTTTTAACTCGTTTTTCCTCTATTCGCGTCGATGAGGAAGTGGAAATTCAAGGGCTCGATTTCGCTGAGCATGGATCAAGTGCATACGAATTACGCGAAAGCTATCTTTCGCAAAATACAGAACAATCAAACAACTCTTTCGGTGCTGGCTTAATTGAACGGCTTAACAATCTGCATGCTTCTGCCAAATCAAATAAATATACTGTACATTAATGTCGCCTGTTCATTAAAACTATTTTCCAATACCCTCACCTCATTCCTTGATAGATAAGAAAAGAGGCTATCCTTCTAGACGGCCTCTTTCTTACGTTTAGTCAAGTATTTTTGAAGGCTGCTCTTTTGCTTTTCGACTGTCAGGCAAGCGATACGCTTGCTATGTCAATCCAGCTAACATGATGCAAGGTTTGTGTACAAATCACAGAAAATGGTGAAGAGACAAAAATTTAGGGAAATATTATTAATTTATTGTTATTTATTTGTAAATTTTCTTTAAATCCTTTTTTTTGTTACATTTTTCTCTTGTAAAAAGTTTAAATTATTATTTTAATCATTTTCTTGCAACAGTTAAGGAGGAGTTTATTCAGAAAAAATTTTTCTCATCAGGTACAAAAGAACCAAAAGGGTCTAACCCCACAATAGTGGGATAGACTTATGAGACATCCTCTTATCTTTATTCAATGTTTATGCGATATGCTTCAAACCAAACGTGGATTTGAGCTAAAAAGGCTAATAGCTGAGGCCCTGTCATTAATTGGCCAAACCATGGTGTTTGAAATGTTTTTCCTTCAGATTGAATTAACGCTCTCAGCTCCTTTTGATCAAACAATTCGTATAACACAGAGTCTTTCTTTTGTAAAATAGATTGAAGCCATTTGACGACAAGTTTTGTATATTCAGGGTGGTGAGTTTTCGGATATGGGCTTTTTTTGCGATATAATACTTCATCTGGCAAAATGCCTTTTAAAGCTTTACGTAAAATTCCTTTTTCTCGGTTTTCATGCATTTTCATTTTCCAAGGAATGTTCCAAACATATTCTACTAGCCGATGATCTGCAAATGGAACGCGCACTTCCAAGCTCGCTCCCATGCTCATCCGATCTTTCCTCTCTAGAAGTGTCGTCATAAACCAAATCATATTCATATAAAAAAGCTGTCTTCGTTTTAATTCCAAAGGTGATTCTTCTTCTAATACAGGCGCTTCTACTAAAGTTTCATACCATTTCATTTGCGAATATTCTTTTAAGTTCAAACGTTTTTGCCAATGTTTTTTTAATAATTTTGTTCGTTCATCTATTGAACGCATCCATGGGAAGCCTTGTAATGCTAAATCTTCTTGACGATGAAACCAAGGATAGCCCCCAAAAATTTCATCAGCACATTCTCCTGATAAACTGACAACAAAATCTTTTTTTATTTGACGGCAAAACCATAATAATGAAGAATCAATATCTGCCATTCCCGGTAAATCACGGACAAGAACAGCTTCTTCTAAATATTGAATGAGCTGATGCTGCGATATTACACAATGATGATGAATCGTCCGAAAGGTATGACTCATCTTTTCAATCCATAAGGCATCCGAATTCGGCTGGAACTCATTTGCTTTAAAATACTTGTCATTTCCTTCATAATCAATCGAATACGTATGCAGCTGACCCTTCCCTTCTTTTTCAAACTCTTTAGCAGCAATTGCAGTAATAGCGCTCGAATCTAAACCTCCTGAAAGAAACGTACAAAGTGGTACATCCGATACAAGCTGTCTAGTTACGGCGTCTGTCAATAAAAATCGAACCTTCTCGACTGTTTCCGCTAAAGAATCGGTATGAATGTTACTTTTAACATTCCAATAACGCCAAATACGAATCCCTTCGCGTGAGAAAGTTAACGCATGAGCTGGACGCAATTCTTCAATTCCTTTAAAAACACCAGAACCAGGTGAATGGGATGGACCTAATGCAAAAATTTCTGCTAATCCTTCATCATCGACAACCGCTGATACTTCTGGATGGGCTAAAAGGGCTTTTAATTCGGAACCAAACGTTAATGATAACCCTTTTTGAGAGAAAAACAATGGCTTTACACCAAGACGATCTCGAGCTATAAATAGCTGTTGCTTTTTTGAATCCCAAATCGCAAATGCGAAAATGCCATTTAAATAATCGACACATTCCTCCTTCCATTCCATATAAGAGGTTAATAATACTTCCGTATCAGAATGTCCTTGAAAGGTGTATCCCCTTTTGTACAGTTCATGGCGAATATCTTCTGTATTATAAAGCTCCCCATTGTAACAAATCGTATAGGCCTCTTCTCCCTTGAACCGAGTCATCGGCTGTTTTCCGCCATCTCGGTCTACCACAACTAGTCGTTTATGTCCGAACAGCACATGATTTTCTCCCCAAATATTCGTATCATCTGGTCCTCGCTTCGTTAACGTCTCAGTCATTTTACTAATGATATGTTTTTCTTTCCGTAGCGTTTTTTCGAAATTTACGATTCCTGCAATTCCACACATAAACACCATCTCCTCATTCAAGTGAAAGACCTCACAAATTCCATGGTATTAGTGTATGCATGTGCAAAAATTACTTGAATTGTCCATCATGAATAAATCCTCTTCTTTTTGGAGACAACGTTGTTAAGAAGCATTAGTCGCGGAGGTGGTTTCGATTTTATCAAATGTAAAACGTCAGCTATTACAACTACAAAAACGTTCATATATGATTGGGATTGTACAGAAATATGAGCCCGACTTAGTATTATTTGATCATGAGGATGAACAAATACTTTTTCAAAACGTATTAGAAAAGGATCTCGATATCTACATAAACGGAAGATGGGAAAAAGGAAAATGGGTAGGAGGAAGTTTCGTTCAAATAGGAAGTGTAACGTATGAATTACAGGATGGCGAAAAAATTCGTGTCAAAAAGAATTTAGCCTATTCGTTTCAGCAAGTTTTAGAAGAACTTTCAGATGAGAGCTTTACGATGTTTGTCAAGCATTTAAATCACCTTTCGTTTTCCATTTATGACTTATTATATGGACATAATCAATTGCTGTTTCAAAAAAGGGGTGCTTCCATTTACGTTTTCGATAATGGGGAACAAATTTGTGCGGTTCAACATTTCTTCAAGCGCAGCGGCTTGATCTCAGACCGATTTGAATTTACTTTAAGCACTGGGGAAAGAAGCATCATTACTTCATTAACTGTGTAGCTTTACCTAATTTCTCTAATCGAAAAATGCTGCCGTTCAAAGCGGCAGCTGTTAAAATAATTGAAATCCTAATGGTAAGCGGAAGCCAACTAAAATGACAAGTACAAGCATAATCCAAAAACTGATGGATAAACCTTTTGATAAATTACCTTTTTGTTTGCGTACTAATACCATTTCCATTAAGCCAATTAATACGATCGCTAATACAATTTTTCCAATATATTCCCCTACATAATTTGCTATTTGAAAAACATTAAAACGAATGACAAGCTCTAATCCAGTTGCAATGACGATTAAATAAAAAAGACGAACCGCCATATGTATACGTTTTGAATATTTACCTAATGCAATGAAATATAAAATGAGCAAAATTACCCAAGTTGTAATGTGTAAATGGGTCATGTCATGATCCTCCTTATTCAAAGCAATTCCTTTTCTATCTTATCAGAATTATAATAAAAAAAGGCTGTTTTCGTAAACTTTGTTGCTTTTCGACTGTCTATGAACCGAACAAAGCACGTGGTCGGACAAATCACATTTGCCCGACCATCGACTTTTGTTCGGTTCACGTCACGCTACACGCGTGACATAGCAAGCGTTTCGCTTGCTTGACAGTCGAAAAGCTATCGTATAGTAAAGCAACAATCTTTTAGAAAAGAGCCTAAAAAAATAGTTTTTAGATTCATTGATTTTATCCATAACCTTTTAGGCTATCTTATAAGGAAAGGCGAAACCATATGATTTCGCCTCAGACTGGTGACAAACGCTTGCATTCTTTGTTACTTCGCACTCTTCGGATGCTCATTACCGTACTTGGTAACTCCGCTCCTCATCGTGCTCGTGCCTCGAATGGCAATCGCTTTCATTCAGTCTGAAAAATTCCTTCTTTGTATATAGACTTTATCTACAAACTAAGGCGAAACCCATTATGATTTCGCCTTTACAGTATTGCGCAATGTCCCGATTCCTTCGACTGTTATTTCAATGATATCACCGGATTGTAGTAGTTTTGGTGGATTAAACCCTTTTCCAACTCCAGCTGGAGTACCAGTTGCAATAATATCACCTGGTTCAAGTGTCGTTCCTTGAGAAATAACAGAAATAATTTCTGGAATCGGAAAAATCATTTGCTCCGTATTTGCTTTTTGACGGATTTCTCCGTTTACTTTTGTTTCTATGTTTAGTTGATGTGGGTGCGGTATCGCTGATTTATGAACGAGAAAAGGTCCCATTGGACAAGATGTGTCTAAGCTTTTTCCTAGTAAATATTGTTTATGGCGATTTTGTAAGTCGCGGGCTGTTACATCATTAATTATGGTGTAACCGAACACATAATCCATCGCATCTTCTATTGAAATCCTTTTTCCCTTTTTCCCAATGATAACGGCAAGCTCTCCCTCATAATCAAGCTCATTAGTAACATGAAGATGTGGATCTATTTGTTCTTCATGAGCAATCACTGTCGTCGGTGTTTTAGAAAAAATCATGACATGCTTTGGTATATCTTCTACTGTTCCCATCTCTAAAGCATGATCTCGATAATTTTTTCCAACACAAAAAATATTTTTCGTTGGTCTAGGAATCGGCGCCAATAGCTTTATATCCGCTAATGGATAAACATATGATTCACGCTCTTTTTCTTTTTCTACTAATTCCATTAAAGTGTCGATCTGATGAACAAATTTATCACCTAGTTCAATACATTGCAGCATGGAAGAAGGTGTAAATTCTTCCTCGTATAGTTTCTTTTCTGCTTTTTGGATATCAATGACATAGTTATCGTCATAAATCAGTCCAATAAATGTTCTTCCATGTAGTTCAGCTGTTACAAATTTCATTGTCTTCCCCCATTACAATAAAGATTTTTGCATTAATAGTAGCATGAAAAATAATAAGTTCCTAGTTTTAATATTCGCCAACACTAGACAAATTTCCTTTAAAAGCAGCAAAGAAGTTTGAATATTTTTAAAAGGACCAGAATATGTCAAGAACGATATACTTCAATCATCATTTAAGGAGGCCGAAAAATTCCTAGATTTTAATCCTCAAAAATAAATTCCCACTGTGAAAAATATGTAAAAATATGACTTTTTTTGCTTTAGTTCACTATTTGTTTTATTGTATAATAAGAATAATTGAAAACAAAAAAGGTTGGTTCTTGTTATGACGATGCAAAATATTGAACAATTAAGAATTAAATTGATTCAAACAGCTGATAAATATGGATTGAATTCAAGTCAAACGCTTCAATGCAGTCAAGAGCTAGATGCTTTACTTATAAAAGAAATGCTGTCGCAAATAAATATCTTAAAAAAAGAGAAAAAAGAATAGTGATCGATATGTTATCTTGCCGAAAGCTCCTCCCTTATTCTTTTCTTTACCGTTTTTTATTTTCCCATTCATAACCTTTTTTTATCCTTATTCCGTTTCACATCTTTTTATCTCCTACATAAAATGATGTATCAAGAACATTAGCCTATTTTAAAGGGTGTCTAATAATGCCAGCGATTGTAGGAGCTTTTAAAGTAAATAGTGTAGGAACAAGCAGTGTTCTTCATATCGGAGACGTTCTAAATATTTCCCCTTATAGTGAAGTTAAAACGTTCGCAGGCGCTGGTTCATTTAATACAGGGGATGGACTAAACATTTTCAATCAAAACAGTGTAACGAACACGTATGACCGCGACCTAGTTGACCAGCCAACGGTTTTGAACGCATAGGAGTGGGATTATGAACTTCTATATCCATCAAACGATCCAAATTCAATATTTGCGCGTAGGGGCCGTAAGCAATTCTTCTGTCCTTCA
The DNA here is from genome assembly GCA_030812955.1 of Bacillus alveayuensis. GTDB lineage: Bacteria > Bacillota > Bacilli > Bacillales > Aeribacillaceae > Bacillus_CB > Bacillus_CB alveayuensis. Next base: position 74,872 of record JAUSTR010000004.1, on the reverse strand, counting down.
AATTGGCAGTGCGGGCATGATCAAGCCTCTTTCCAATCTTTATAATACAGGAGGGTTTACAAAGCCTGCTCCCTTGCCAAAAAAGCAAGCTGGAGTAGTTGAGGAACTGCCTGTAACGCCACCTTTTTTTCCACTTCAACCCCCTAGCAGCACTTAGGTATTCACCCATTTATTCACTCTGCATATAATACGATAGAACTTTTTATGCAGAGTGGGGTGAACTGTTTATGTCCTTTGATCCATACAATTTACAACACTACTTAGACCAGCTATATAGATATATTCAATATCAGAACGAACGAATGAATCATTTAGAGAAAACTCTGCATATCCTTCGAGATCAAATCGATGAATTAAAAAGGAAACCGTATACAAATATTGAAAAGGTAGAATATAAGTTTGACCAACTAAAAGTGGAAACGTTAGAAGGGGTATTAAATATTGGGTTAAACCCTACGGATCCAGAGAGCATTGATCAATTTGATGTTCAACAAAAAGAACTTAAAGTAAGTGCCATTCACAAAGAAATAAAAAATCAAATTTATCAACAATGCAAGGAAAATATTTTCCATTATTTAGAGGAAGATTGTCCGAAAAAAATTGAGGAGCTTGCTCAAAAACATCAATGTAAATTTGACAAAACGTATCAAAACATCATGATTGAGGACATAAAAAAACAAATTGACGGAAGAATTCAGTATTACATGCAGACACTCCGCCTTCACGAAAGTGTAGATGTAAAACAACAAGTTCAATTTGTAGAAGAGAAAGTAAAAAAGGATATAGAAAATTCAATTACACATTTTCTTAAATATTTACCTAAAGAAATGAAAGGTGATTCATAAATATGAACTATACCGTTGTCAATAAAGATTTGAATGTAGGAATAGTGAGAGTGATGAGCGTTTCCAGTTCATCTGTCTTTTTAATCGGCGACACAAATACAATATCATTATCTTCTATTTTTGATACGCCACCTGAAGCTGTTGTCATCGGACCTTTAGTACCACTTTCACCAGAATAAATGCATTTAATCAACCGCATCTCCAATATACGGGTGGCGTATATTAATATCATGGGGTTTAGTTCGATATTTCAAATTGGAGATTCTAATAAAATTACACCTGAAGTAAAAGTCTTGGCTGTCCAAAGAGAGCATGAGTTATATTTTGGAAATGAAGGGGATTTAAAGCAATTCCCAATATATAGAGAAAAAATTCCACAGCCTGTTTTTGATGAACCATTTCATAGTGCATACTTTAATGAAGCTCCTTCCATTCATGTAGATTCAATCAAAATATTAGCGGTCTCCGCTTCATCAGTCGTTCATTTCGGCTCGACAGATGAAGTAAGCTCCGTCGCTAGAGTTAAACACATTCGCCAATTAGAAGAATAGTTTCTATGTTTGGAACCAATCATCACTAACCACATATAATACAAGTAGTAGTTACGGAAGAAAAGGATGTTCGATATGCCTGCAATTGTAGGTCCAATTAAAATTAATTCAGTTTCTGGCGGCGTTGTGAACTTTGGCGATTCCTTTTATTTATCGCCAAAAAGCGCTTCTAAATCCATTTCTGGATCAGGAAGTGGAAATACGGGTGACTTCCACATTGTCAATAATGGATTTAGCATTTCAAGCGGAGTAGATCCAGATGTTAACGATCAAAATCAGACAGCCAACGCTTAAGTTGATTCCATCTCTTTTAACAAAAGTTACTATAACATGTCATTGAAAAGAACCATTATTCCATAAGAAAGGTTGTTCAATATGCCAGTAATCGTAGGTCCGGCTAAAATTAATGCAGTATCTGATGGCATTATTAATTTCGGCGACTCCTTTTACCTATCACCGCTATCAGAAAATAAAGCTATTTCCGGCTCAGGTGATGGAAATGTTGGGGATTTCCTCAATATTAATAACGGCATAAGTATTGTAAAAGGAATAGACCCCGACCTTCTTGATCAAAACCAGACAGCTAATGCATAATAGGCTGTCTGGTTCTCTTTTAAAAAGGACCTTTTGTATTGTATAATAAAGCAACAATCTTTTAGAAAAGAGCCTTAATAAAAAATGGTTTTGAAAAGAAAGGATGATATAGATGGGAAAAACATTGCCTCCTGGACAATTTGAAACAAATAAATGGCCTATTCTTCATGAAGGAGATGTATACAAATTCCAAGAGGAGAATTGGAATTTTAAACTTTTTGGCGATATAAAAGAGGAAATTACTTTATCATATCAAGATGTGATGAATTTACCGAAAACCGTTGCAACGATTGATATGCATTGTGTGACGACATGGTCAAAATTCGATACAACCTTTGAAGGGATTGCCTTCCGTGAATTTTTAAATTTCGTGGAACTCGAAAAAGATGTCAAATACGTGAAAATTTATGGCTATTTAAACGGAGACCGTTTTGGCTACTCAGCCAATTTACCCCTTGAAGCTTTATTAGGTGATGATGCTTTATTTGTATACAAATGGAAAGACCAAAATCATGATTGGCAAGAGATATCTCCTAAGCATGGCTACCCGCTTCGATTCATTCCACCAGCTTCTTTCTATTTATGGAAAGGGGCCAAATGGGCATCAGGAATTCGCTTTATGAAAGAGGATGAAGCAGGCTATTGGGAGAAAAGAGGCTACTCCATGACTGCCAATCCTTTTAAAGAAGAACGATTTTCCTAAACGACCATCACCAATAAAAAATTTTATAAATACGCAGCACTTCTCATGCGCTAATCCGACAAACCTATCACATTTGTTCTTAAAAAAAGACAGCCCACGATGAGGCTGTCCTTCGACTTATAATGTTTCTATTTTGACTCGCGTTCCTCTTCCTGATGGCTCTGCTGGTTCAACAATTAAGCGCTTTGGCAGCCGTGCTCGAAGCTCTTGAACATGGCTGATGACACCAACAGATAAATTATGAGATTGTAATTTTTCTAGAGCGGAAATGACTGTATCAAGCAGCTCTGAATCTAATGTTCCAAAGCCTTCATCTAAAAAGAAAAATTGAAGTGGATATTGGCCCGAGAGCTGGATTTGGGCTGATAAAGATAAGGCAAGTGCAAGTGATGTTAAGAACGTTTCCCCTCCTGATAAAGACGATACAGGACGTTTAACCCCACCGTTTGCATCATCGCGCATAATGAATCCACCTTGAGAATCGACTTCGATTGCATAACGTCTTCTCGTTAGTTCCCCTAGACGTTCAGAGGCATCTAAGCTAACTTGTTCGAGCTGTTTTTCTGCAATATATTCTACGAAGCTATTTCCTTTTAATATCTGTTGCAAATGCTCCATCCGATCTACATCACGTTGTAATGTTTTCTTTTCCTTTTCGATCTCCATATATCGTTCATGTTTCTCAAGAAGCACTTTAAGCTGCGTTTCGGCCGCTCCTTTTTGTTCTACCGCTTCATTAAGGCGAGCTTTCACCTCATGTTTTAATGTTTGAATTTCGAGCCATTCAGATTCGGATAAAAATTGTCCCTTTAATTTTTCGATTACTTGCTGCAGGGCGGTTTTGACGTGTGTTACTTCCTCTTGGTATTTTAATAGTTCAGCTTTAATGGATTGTTTTTCCTTTACAGATAAAATCGCTTCAAGGACAGATTCAATGCTTTGAAAGGAAGTTTTCTTCTTTTCTTCTTCCCATCTTTTTTCTGCTTTTTCTAATTTCACTTTCGCATCTTTCATTTGTTTTTTCGCTGTATGAAATTCGCTTTCAAGCTGTTGAAGCTCCTTTAGAGCCGTTTGCCACTGTTCATAGGCTTTCTGCTCAACTGTTTTGTATCGCTTTAATGTTTCTTCAATTCCCTCAAGCTCTTCATGAAGCTTATCGCTTTCAGCTTCTTCTCGGTTTAAACGGTTTTGCTTTTCTTCAACTGACTGTTGTTTATATTTGAGCTCAGCCTTTTTCGCTGATAACTGATTAGACAGTGTTCTTTCTTCTTCCTTTAAAGCTAGTTTTTCCTTTTCTTTTTCATCTAAAAAGGAAATGCTCGTTTCAATCCGTTCCGTTAATGTTTCAACCATTGCATCCTTTTCTCTTATTTGTTCGATCATTTTCTCAACATCGTGAATGGAAAGCTCGGGAAAATGTGTTTGCCATTTTTGCTCTTCTTCCCCTATATGAACTTTCATTTCTACAATTTTTTCATTAAGATCCTTTAGCTCTATGAAAAGAGATTCTTGCATTGGTTCATATTGGCTTTGAATTTGCATAACTTGACGTATGTTTTGATTGAATGTTTGCAACGCTTCTTTGACTTGAAGGAAATCTTGATTTAATGCTTTTATTTCGGTCGAAAGCTGCTTAAATCTTCCCATATCCACATGTTCGAACGGCTCATCTTCTTCAAAAATCGGCTCTATCGCTGCCGCCGTCAATGGCTGGACCTTTTGTAAAAAGCTTTGCTCAGCCACAATGGATTCAGATAATTCTTCTAATTTTAGTTTTAATGTGTAAATTTGTTTTTCTTCTTCTTGGATGTGCGATATTTTTTCTTCCATAGAGGCAAGAGTTTGCTGTAATACGGATAATGGTCGCTCTTCTAGTTGTGATTCTAGTTTAGGCGCTGGATGATGAGTCGAACCGCAAACAGGGCACGGTTCTCCTTCAGACAATTTGAATGCTAACTGCTTCGCTGCTTCATGTGTTCGGGCTTCCTCTATTTCATCCCGAACTTTTTTTTGCATCATTTTCATATGGTGATGAAACCTTTCAAGCTCACGCTGTCGTTCACTTACATGATGATAAACCGCTTGTAAACCTTGAAATTTTGCTGCAATCTGCTTTTTCCACTGTAATTTCTTTTCTTCAGCTTCGGTAACTTTCTGTTTCGTCATTTGCAAATGGTGATCTTTCTTTTCCTTTAATTCTTGCAGCTCATTTCGTTGTTTATATAAATGCTCTAGCTTCTGCTTCAGCTCGGTGGCATTTCGGATCTTTTCGCGGACGTCTTTTGAAACGGCATTTTCTTTTAGCTGTTTTTTCAGCTCTTTTTGTCTTTCATACGCTTTATTTAATAAATTTTCAAGCTTTTGAATTTCCACCTGTTTGTCATGAAGCTTTTTTTCTAATAATTTACATTCCTTATTTAAGGAAGCTAATTGCTTTTGCTCTTTCTCTAATTCAGTGACAAGTTCGATGAGCTGTGTCAACTTTTCACGCTTCTGTAATAGAACTGGTTCTTTTTTTATTTTTTCGTTACGAATATCTTCAAATCCTTGATGCTTTTTTTCGTATACAGCTTTTTTCGTTTTCGTTTCAGCTTCTAATCGTTTTGTTTCGGAATCGTAGTAGGCTTTTTCCTTCCTCAGCTCGTTGACCGCTTCAGCATATGGCTTGAGCCGTTCAGCAGCTTCAGCTATTTCCAGCTTTTTCTCCATCATTTCGTATTTCGCTTTTTCTCTGTCTAGCTCTTTTTGCTTTTGTAAAACCGAATCTTTTTCTAGCTGCAAATTCCATATTTGTCGTTTCTCTTCATATGTTTTCGTGATCGTATCATATTCTTCTTCTACTTTTTTTAAGTGCTCTTTCCTTTTTTCAACTTCTTCCTTTGCCGCTCTAACCGCCTCTTTTGATGCATCCCCAATGCCTGCTTGTTCAGCTATTCGTTCACTAAGGGATGTTTTGGCCTTCTGAAGCCGCATCTTTAGCTTCTTATTTAACACATCACCATATTGCTCTAAATTAAACAATCGTTGCAGCATTTGCCTACGTTCCGAACCTTTTAAAGAAAGGAATTCGGCAAACTTGCCTTGTGGGAGAACGACGGCACGTGTAAAGTCATCAACCGTCAATCCAAGAAGCTCATGAATCTTTTCGTTTACTTCATTTGCTTTATCTGCTATAACAACCGTCTCTTCACCTTCTTCTAATAAACGGCAGCCTGATGTTTTTAAACGAATAGAATCTGTTCTTTTAAATGAACGTTCCACTCGATACCGTTTTTTCTGCTCGGCATTTTCTAGTTCAAACGTAAAGCTAACCGATAACTGATCTTCGGCATGATTCATAATTCCTTGCGTATTATTAGAGGCACGTTCAACTTTTCCGTATAAAGCAAGGGTCATCGCATCTAATATAGAGGATTTGCCGCTTCCAGTTGGCCCGAAAATTCCAAAAACCCCGCCGCTGCATAATGCTTCAAAGTCAATTTCCTGCTTTTCACGGAAGCTATGTAAGCCAGCTATCGCAAGTTTAATCGGTTTCATGAAGATTCACCTTCCTGCACTTCTTCTTCGGAAATGAGATCTAAAAATAGCTGAACTAGCTCTTGTTCAGGCTCAGCTCCGCCAGTTTGCTTCGCGTAAAATCGTTTAAATATTTCATCAATCGGCAAGTTTTCTTGTCTTCGTTTGCTTGTCGTTTTTTCCTCATGAACAAACACAGGGCGAATATGAATAAACCCTTCATGCCATTTTCTTAGACGATGAATTTCTTCTATTGACAAGTTGTTTGTTAAATGAATTTCAAGATCAATCCAAGCATTTGCGTCCTTTCCTTCTTCAAGCCACCTGTATACTTGCTGAATTCCTTCCTTTGCTTTCCATTTCACAAGCGGTTTTCCGCTTGACAAATAGACCTCGGATATATTGGCCTCCTCTCCTGGCTTTACATCAATAATGGTTACAGACTTCGTATAACCAGCCTCTGAAAAGCTGTACGCTAAAGGAGAGCCGGAATAACGCGCTTTCGTTAAAGCCTTTTTCACATCTTGCGGGCGATGCAAGTGTCCAAGAGCAACATATTGGGCTTCTTTTGGAAGACTGGTTGCTCGTACTGTATACGCACCCCCTACTTCAATTGGACGCTCTGAATCTGTAGATGCCCCCCCAGCAACATAAAGATGGCTCATCGCTATATTTACTGTCTCTTCCTCAAACTTGCCAGACATATATTGAAATAAGTCACATATTTTTTCATCATATTGATCACGCAGCAATCGTTCATCAAACTCATTTGCCAACACTTCCTCAAGTCTTGCTTCTGATGGATAAGCTAATGCGATCAGTTTCATCGTTTCATTTGTTTTCGGAACGGTAATCGTCAAAACATTCGTTGTTGGATAACCTATTAAATGTATTCCTTGTTCTGTTGCTAAAGGGGAAGCAGCGGAAAGCCGATCTGGATTGTCATGATTTCCTGCAATGACGATGACGGGCCGCTTTCCTTTGTCTGAAAGTCTTGAAATACTTTCATAAAATAAAGCTTCAGCAGCTGCAGGTGGATTGACTGTATCAAACGCATCACCAGCCATTAACACGACATCAATTTTTTCTTTGTCAACAATTTCATGCAATTCATCCAAAAACTCCGCTTGCTCATTTAAGCGGCTTCGTCCTTCAAGCGTCTTTCCTAAATGCCAGTCAGCTGTATGCAAAATTCTCAAAATAGATCACCTCACGACTGATGAAAAAAGAAGAAGAGCTTGTCGAAAGAGGTGACAAGCTTTTCTTTTGTTAAAGAACTAAATAAAGAGAACATATTTCTTAAATCCTAACGATGAACAAACGATTACAAACAATATAACTCGACAGCCAGAAGAAGAAATTTTTGTCTTCTTTTTATAGGGAAATCATAAATCCGCCATCAAAAAAGTATAAATATTTTTCCGTTATCTTTCTATTTAAAATGGTTTCTACTGCCTTCTCATAAAGCTTCATTTGCACATCATATCGTTTTTCTAAAACAGGAATTGCTTCGTTAATTGATGAAAAACGGCCTGTTACCGTATCTGTTTTATAATCAAGTAAAACAAATCCTTCTTCATCTTCAAATAAACAGTCAATCACCCCTTGAACGAGAACGGCTTCATCTTGTAGTGCACCTTGTTCATGCTGATATAGTTCACTTGCTGGAAACGCAAAGCTAAATGGCACTTCTCGCTCAATAAACGCTGCCTTTTTTAAACGTTTCCCAATTTCTGAATTGAGAAAGTCTAAAATTTGCTCATATTGGATGGCTGACGTTTGCGGTTTTGTTAATATTTCTTTTTTCACTAATTGATCAATGAGGTCATCAAGTGATTCTCTCGTAATGTCTTTATGGAAAGGAAGGTGCTGCATTACAATATGCATCACAGTTCCTTTCTCAGCTGGAGATAAAGATTGATCTTGTAAAAACTTTGGACGATGGAACAATCGGATATTTGTTTTCAACATCATTTCATCACTATATTCATCTTTAAATATAAGCTGAGCCCGTTTAATTTCAGATACGGACTGCTTTGAGCGATATTTTGCCGCTTGTTCATATGGGTATTTCCAGTTCAGTTGAAATTGTACCCGTTCGTTCCATTCACTATGAAACAAAACCGGCTTGCGGCTATGAAGAGCCTTTATTTTTTCTTCCCATTCCATTTCTTCCTTGTGTTCATTTTCCTTAAAGCTTGACTCATGTAAGAGCTCAATATGAAAGGCTGCAGGATGGTTCGAAATTTCGTTTTCGACATAAACGTTTTCATCCCGTAAAAGCTGGGCATCTTTGTGGCGAATAACGGCTGGGCCAATCCAATCCATATAGCATTTTGCTTTCGCACGGTCAAAATCCGGGATAAGCCAATCTGAATGAGATAACATTTGTTGCCATTCTTTTAATGTTTTTTCTTTATTTTTTAATGTTCCAATTAAGATTAACTTTTCTTTTGCCCGTGTTAACGCTACATAAAGCACGCGCAGCTCTTCTGATAACATTTCCATTTTCATTTTCTTTTTCATTGCAATAAGCGGCAGAGTCGGATAGCTTATCCGTTTTTTCGGATCTATATATTTCGAAGCAAACCCTAATTCTTTATCAAGCAAGTATTTTTGATTTAAATCACTCATATTGAACGGTTTGGAAAGCCCCGCAACAAATACAATAGGAAACTCAAGACCTTTACTAGAGTGGATGGTCATGATGCGGACTACATCCTCTTGTTCCCCTAAAGCGCGTGCCGTCCCTAAATCATCACCGCGATCTTGCATCCGTTCTATAAAACGTAAAAATCGGAACAAACCGCGAAATGATGTTTCTTCATATTGTCTTGCCCTGTCATATAGAGCCCGTAAGTTGGCCTGGCGCTGTTTTCCGCCAGGCATTCCCCCGACGAAATCGAAAAAACGTGTATCGCGATATAGCTGCCAAATTAAATGAGAAACGGGTCCTTTTCGTGCTAAATCACGCCATTTTCGCAGGTCTTCATAAAATGGTTTGACTTTTTCATATACATGTTCATCTTCTTTTTGCGCTTGCTGTAAAAATATTTTCAGCGCCTCGTAATACGCGCCTTTTTTCTTATATAAACGGATAATGGCCAATTCATTGGCCGTTAAGCCGACAACAGGTGAACGCAGCACAGATGCAAGCGGTATATCTTGGAATGGATTATCAATTACTTTTAATAATGACATCATGATGGAAACTTCTGTTGCCTCAAAATAACCTGATCTAAGGTCTGCATATACCGGAATCCCTTGCTTTTTAAATTCTTCCATTATTTGCGGCGCCCATGACATGGCTCTTAATAAAATGACAATATCACGATACGTTATCGGTCTTGTCCGATTAAGCTTGCGGTCATATACAGGAAATTGCTGTTGAATCAACTGTTTTATTTTTTTCGCCATTAATCGTCCTTCCAGCTGAGATGTTTCGAGCTCTTCTTGTTCAAATGGATTTTGATTATCTTCTAATGCTTTATCGTCCTCTTGACCACGGTCGATTAAATATAACTCTGTTTTCATTTCATCATGCTCAGGATAAGTAGCTCCTAACTTTAGTTCAGCCGCTTCGTCATATGTAATTTCCCCAACATTTTCACCCATCACTTGCTTAAAGATGTAGTTCGTGCTATCTAATACCTCTGTGCGGCTGCGGAAGTTTTTCGCTAAATCGATGCGAAGACCTGTCTTTTCTCCATCTTTTGTAAACCGTTTATATTTCGATAAAAATAAAAACGGCTCTGCTAAACGGAAACGATAAATAGACTGCTTAACGTCCCCAACCATAAACATGTTTCCACAATGCTCAGGTCCGCTTGTGACGAGCTTTAAAATCGCTTCTTGGACTAAGTTTGTATCTTGATATTCATCGACTAAAACTTCCACAAATTGTTGTTGGTAAGATCGAGCGGCATCGCTTGGAATAACATTCCCGTTTTCATCTTCATCCGTTAAAATTTGCAAACAATAATGCTCTAAGTCGGAAAAGTCAACAAGTGCTTTTTCCTTTTTCACCGCTTCAAAACGTTTGCTAAATTCTTTAACTAAATTCACTAGAACAGAAATAACCGGTGCCATTTTCTTTAAGTCTTCTAGTTGATATGGAATGTCTCGAGCAAAAAGCTCATCATGCAGCTTTTGTATTTGTTTTTTCACTCCATCTCGCAGCTTTATGACTTGATCAATCAAGTCTTGTAAATATTCATCACCACGGCATGGTTTCGCTCTTGTAGGTTTAAACGAACGAACCGCATCCGCTAATGCTTCCCATGATGGAGCTTCAATCATTTGTCGTATTTGTTCCATATCATCGATTAAGTTTTCTGCTCTCGGTGCTGGTCCTCCTGGAAGCTTTGTCATTTCAAGGGCACGCTCAAGCTGACGAATACAGCCTTCTAACTCCATTTTCACATCTCTTTGTAAATATTGAAAGAACGGTAAGCCCTCAAAAGAACTCGTATCATCATATTGATACATTGACATAATTTCATCCAACCACTTATCTGGTGTCGGATGGGATCTTGAAAATAAATAAAGTGAACGAATTAGACTTTGTAAATCTTCATCAGATCGATCGCTCGTATATCGATCAACAAGATCAAAAAACGGTTCATTGCCTTCTAATCCATACTGTTTTTCAAATAAATCATCTAACACTTCATCTATTAACAATTCAATTTCTGTCTCATCTCCGATTCGAAAGCCTGGGTCTAGGTCAATTTTGTAATAATATTTTCTCACGACATTTAAGCAAAAGGAGTGAAGGGTTGAAATGTTTGCTTTATTTAATAACGTTAATTGTCTTCTTAAATGAAGGGAGGCTGGATTTTCCTTCAATGCCTTTTCAAGTGCCTCACCAATTCGATTTCTCATTTCAGCTGCTGATGCATTTGTGAAGGTAACGATGAGCAAGCGATCGACATCGACAGGGTTTTCTCTTGATATGATTTTTCGGATAATCCGTTCAACGAGTACAGCCGTTTTCCCTGATCCAGCGGCCGCTGCAACCAAAATGTCTTTTCCTGTTGAAACAATCGCTTTCCATTGATCATCCGTCCATTGACTGTTTTCTGGTTTATTAAAGATGTCACTCATGCTCCTCTTCCTTTCTTAAGAGCTCCAATACCTCATTTCCTTTTAAATTTTTTAGCGTTCTATATTGATTATCCTCAAGCGACTCATCAAATTGGCAAACCGTTTTAAAGGAACAATATTTGCATGGTGTTCGATCTTTCAGCTTATATGGTGAAATGGCAACGAAGCCGTCTGTAATTTCCGTACCAATGCGTTTAAATTCATGGCGTATATATTGACGAAGAAGATCAAATTCTTCTTCACTTGCAATGGAAGAATACGAGTAAAATCCTCCTGCCTTTTTAATTCCTGCCGCGACAATTTTGGAATGGCCACTCTCAAGAGACTGGTCCATTAATTTAACTGCTTCCTCATCACCTAGAAGAAGACCTTTCATTTTAAAGCTTTTAAAAATCTCTTCTTCGATTTCTTCATCATTTAATTGTCCTGACGTTTGAATAAACGGGTCATGAATATGGAAATATAAAACACCCGCTGGAGTAGCTTTAACGCCAAGCCAAGATAAAGAATTCGATATGACGACATCTAAGTACGTCAACATTTGTAAAGCGATGCCGTAATAAACTTCTGCTAAGTTTAATGATTGATCGCTTGACTTAAAGTCTATGACACGAAGGAGAATTCCTTTTGAGCTTTCTGCTTTATCAATACGGTCTATACGGCCAACGACTTCCATCGTACAGCCATTCTTCAGTTGAAATCGAAATGGCGGCAGCTTGTTGTTTTTTCCAAAACCAAGCTCAATCCCAACAGGCGCGAATCCACTCATCCTTGCATGCTCACTTAATATCGTTGAAGCACGAGTCATAATATTTTGTAGCTTACGCTTTATATAATGATGACGATTAGAGCTTAATAAAATTTCACGCTCAAGCTTCGGAGCTAACTGCTCAACGGCATCAAATGAGAGCTTTTCACATTGCTCCTTCGTTAAATCGCGCCACTCTATCTTTAGCTGCTGCATACGGTCTGCCATTAGCTTTAATGCCGCGTGGAACAATTGTCCGACATCTGGTGCTTCTAAACGGAAAAATTCCCGTTCTTTTAGCTTTAAGCCATGTGTTGCAAAATGCAAAAATGGACAGCTGCGGAACTGCTCCATGCGGGAAACGCTGCCTTGAATGTGCTCCCCGTAAAGCTTTCGGCTAATCTCTTTCGATAACGGCTTTTCTTCGTTTTTATAAAACAAGCTTTCAATGACTTTTTGTGCCTTTCGTTTCCATTCGGGATGCTCCATGAAAAAGTTATACACATCCCACCAAACGTCATGAATTGGATATTGCTTTTTCCATTGTTGAAGCTGTGATGTTAAAAGAGAAAGAGACACGTTCGGACTAGCAATAAATGTAAGCTGATTTTCATCATGAATGCTTTCAGGCTCGTTTACATAAACAACTTCTTCTGCGAACGGGTATAAATCTTGAAGGCGCTTAATCACGATGGATGGCATTAATGCTTTTCCCTCTTCATCCGCTAAGGGATAGGAAATGTATATATGATTCGATGCACTCGTTAACGCTAAATAAATTAAAAAGTTTTCATCTAAAAGCTGACGTCGTGCCGTCGGTGCAAGCTCCAAGCCATTAAGAAATAGACGTTCGCGATCTTCATCTGATAACACACTATCCTCTTTCGGCTTTGCCGGTAACACACCATCGTTTACGCCGATTAAAAAGGTCGTTTTTAAACCGTAAAAACGTGAACGATCAAGACTTGCAATTAATACTTGATCAATTGCTGGAGGGACAAGTGCAAATTTCATGGACTCCATTCCAGCATCTAGTATATCTGCAAACAAGGAAACTGAAATTTCCGCATCCCCCATCATTTCGACAAATTCATCGAGTAAATTCATCACAGCATTCCACACTTGATCATGTTCTCTTGCTTCAATTAATCTTCCATTTTCTTCAGCTTCTTGACTTAACAGTTCAAGCTTTTGTGGTACCTTTAATTCTTCTAAAAAAAGGTAAAATGCTTCTGCCATTTGACGGCCTGTTTTCGCTCTTTTTAAACGTTTTTGCAACGTGTTAAGAGGCGGTACGACGATTTCTCGTAAACGATTGACTAGCTCCTCTATTTCTCTTTCTTCATCTGTTTTGACATAATCGTTATCTAGCGAATAATAGCGGCGGTACGTCCAGCGCTCTTTTCCTGTCCATTTTGCACCTTGAATTCCGTACGATAAACAATAATTTTCGAGTATATCCATTTCTTCACGCATTTTTTGTTTTGATTCGTTCATCGGGTAAAGAAGCTCTGTTTTAATACAGCGAAATACTGCTTCATACCGCCAATTACCAGTGATCACTTCAAGGCTTGAGCGAATAAATTCAATAAGCGGATGGTAAATCATCGAACGCTTTTCATCAATGAAAAACGGAATATCAAAATCTTGAAAAACTTGTTCGATCAGATCTCGATAGCTTGCCATATTTCGAATGAGTACCGCTATATCACGGTATCTTGTGTCTTCCTCACGCACTAGCCGTTTAATTTCTCTTGCAATCCCTTCCACTTCAGCACGTTTGTTAACAGCTTCAGCTATCGTAATGGCTGGTTTTTCCTCATAAGCTTTTATCGGGCGAGCTTCAAAATATTTTTCTAAATGAACGAGAGACGGCTCACGCTGAAAACGAACTGGTTCAGTTAGCTGGATCACTTCTTCTATGTCAATATTGTTACGCTTAGCCAGCTCTGTGAGTTTATGGAACGTTATTCCAGTCATATGAAAGAGATGAAGTTCATGAGGCAAATGTTCATGAAACGGCTTATCAGCTGTTAAAGATATTGTCATGTTGTCTGCCGTTTTCATTAGCGATTCCACTACTTGATATTCTTGTGGCGTAAAACTATGAAATCCATCGAGGTATATTTCGGCCCCTTTTACATACTCAGAATCTAATATTTTTTCAGAAAGGAGCTGCAAATAGTCCTCTGCATCGATATATTTTGACGCAAGTTCTTTCTCAAGCTCGCGAAATAAAAGCATTAAATCATGAAGCTTATCTGCAAGTGCTTTTTCATGATTTTGTGAGCTCTTCATGAGATTTTCGTAATGCTTTTTCAGTTCATTCGGCGACACCATATATCGTTTAAATTCTGTGATCATTTGTTCGACAAGGTCAATAAAACCGTTTTTATCACTTGCTTTTGCAAACACTTTAAAGTCCTGCTTTTTTTTGTTCATAATTTTTGTAAGCATCATATGTACACCTGTGGAAGATAGATGCTGTCTCGTCATTCCACCTGTTTCTTGCAAAACGCGCCATGCTAAACGGTTAAAGCTTAGAACTTGTACGCGAATCATTCCTCCGAGATTTGGTGTTTTAACTAGCTCATATTCCATCTGAAAGGTCATTTGATCAGGTACGATGAATATAATCGCAGGACCTTTGTAAGGATCCGCTGTTAGCTTTTCACGGATTTCATTCAAACATCTTTCTGTTTTTCCGGTACCAGATCGTCCGATCAAGAAACGTATCCCCATCTGCTCTCCCCTTTCTATCGATACACATACATGGAAAAAGGGACAATTCTCTTGTCCCATATTTCACCATTCCGTTTCCATTATATAATTTTATTTTACTTGATTCCTAGAAAGAAATCTATTAAACAACGATGGGTAGTTAAAATTTAGATTTTGAAAAGGTGATCTTAAAACATCCAGCCATTATAGACACTCCCCATGATCGATAGATTTTACGATATACTATACATTTTTCTATTCGTTGCATCTATAATCTAGACTAACACCATTATGCATTTGGGTCTGCTTCCGAACATTATTCAGGTTGATTGTCTACTTTTCCCGTATCTGTATAGAACACTTCAAAATTATTATACTTAACCATGGTTACCATTCCGTTTGAAGCATGATGCAGGTCATGACAGTGGAATAGCCAATTTCCTGGATTATCCGCAATGAAAGCTACCTCATACGTTTCACCTGGTTTCACATTTAACGTGTCTTTAATAATTGGTGAACCCTCAAGTGGCTTTCCATTTTTGCTAAGCACTTGGAAGAAATGGCCATGAAGATGCATTGGATGTGATGAGTTATCCATACTTTCATTAGTCAGTGTTACCTTCACCTTGTCCCCTTTATTAACTTTTATTGGAGGTACATCTGGATAGGTTTTGCCATTAATCGTCCACACCATCCCCATCTCTGCATTCATGCTCATTTTAGTACCAAGAACCATCTTATACTCTATATCAAATTCATCACCAAATGAAAATGGCGATTGAGTTTTTTTACCAAGGGTAGTGATGTCTACTAATTTATTTGATGGTTGATGTGTAGCTTTTTGGCTATTCCCATCTTCATAAACAACATCCATTTTCATATCTTGTGATGCTTCCATTTCACCATGGCAATCAATGGTGAAATCACCACCTTCATCAGCCACAAATTCAACGTCTACCCGTTCACCAGGGGCAACTTCCAATATTGATCCGTTAACCACTTGAGGGTTATTCACTTTTTGACCATCAACATGAGTCACTTTATATTCAATCGGAATATGAATTTGATGAGCCATATAGCCAGCATTAACAAAACGAAGCTTTACTTTTTCACCTTTTTTGACTTTTAATGATTCGTTTTCTTCATATGTTTTGCCGTTAATTGTAAAAATATCATAGGAAGACATGTTATGTCCCATCATCATGTTACTACTACTGGATCCCATCATATTTGACATTTCACCCATGTTCATACCTTTCATGTTCATACTATCTCCACTATTGTCTTCCATATTCATTTTTTCATCGTGTTTTTCAGACTCCCACTCATCAAGAACAAGCGTATAATCACGCTCAACACCCGTTCCGTCTTTTGGCTCTACAATAAAAGTTCCGTATAAACCTTTATCCAGTTGTTCCACACCATTTTGATGTGTATGATACCAATAGGTTCCTGGATCATTTGCAACGAATTCATAAGTATATGTTCCGCCTGGTAATACCGCATCCTGTGTAACTCCAGGAATACCGTCCTCTGTATTTGAAACTGGAACACCGTGCCAATGAATCGAAACTGGTTCGTTTAACTCATTTTTTAAATTAACTTTAACAACTTCTCCTTCTCTTACACGAATTGACTCCCCAGGAACTGTTCCATTATATGTCCATGCGGTTATCGTTGTCTCAGAACTTAATTTCCAGTTCACTTCCTTTGCAGTTAAATTGAATTCATTAACTTTTTTCCCTTCAATATCTTCGGATTTAACTTGTACAAGTTGTTGAGATGATTTTTCCTCAGCCTGTTTTTCAGGATTAACTGTCTCTGAATTCTGCTGTGAACAGGCTGCTAAAATACTAATACCTAATACTGTAATTAATAAAGGAATTTTTCTCATTTATACAAACCCTCCCTTTCATACAAAAAATTATGAAAAAAATATCAAAAAACAATGCAGAAAAAATGAATAAATTAGGAAGGGAAAATGAAATAGTGTAATTGTTCCACTGTTATATCATTAATTTAAAAAAGACGTTAGTGTGAATATGAATCAATTCGGATTGTCGCCTCAATTATAATTTTTTCATTAATCGGTCATATTCTTCCTCTGTAATTTCGCCTTTCGCTAGACGTTCCTTCAAAATATCTATATGATGATTTCTAGATGATCCATTATTGCCATTGATATAATTTTTCATTAAATAAAAGCCTAAGAAAATGAGCAATCCCCAGAAAATAAACATACCAAACATCATCCATCCTCCTCCTTGAAATCCCGTACAACTATCAAACCAATGCATCATCTTTTGATCAACTCCTTTCTATACTTACATGCTATCAGCAATATGTGCAGAAACTTTCGAGAAAGCTATTCCCATTTATACCCTACCCCCCACACTGTTTTCAAATGATCATCTATTGGAAAGCCCGCTTTTCGACATTTATCTCTAATGTTTCTCACATGTGAATCAATCGTTCTCCCCTCTGTATTTGAATCAAATCCCCAAATCGTCTCGATCAGCTTTTCACGACTGAATACCATTTTTGGATGTTTCAAAAATAACCCCAGCATATCAAATTCTGTTGGTGTTAGTTTAATTTCTTTCCCTTTATATTGTAATTTATGATTTTGTTCATCCCATATAAGCCCGTTAAATTCCACTTTATTTGCATGGTGTGTTCTTCGTAAAACAGCTTCAATACGAGCCAATAACACCTCTTCATCAAATGGTTTGGTAATATAATCGTCCGCCCCTAGCTTTAAGCCTTTAATCATATCTGTACTATGGTCTCGGGCTGTTAACATCATGATGGGAACTTCGGAAAACTCGCGTATTTTCCTTGCTGTTTCCCACCCATCCATTTCGGGCATCATAATATCGAGAAGAACTAAATCAAATTTTTCTCTTTCCAGTAACTGAATCGCACCTTTTCCTGTGCTCACTGTTTTACAATTGAATCCTTTTGGCTCCAAATATAGCTTAAGCAATTGCTGCATTCTCGTTTCATCATCAACGATTAATATTTTTGTCACTGTTCATCACTCTCCTTGTAAAAATATAGTGAAAGTTGTTCCTTTTCCTAATTTACTTTCAACTTCTACTTTTCCACCGTGTCTTTCGATAATTTCTTTCGCTATCGTTAATCCTATACCACTTCCTCCAGTTGAACGAGATCGTGATTTATCAACTCGATATAAACGATCCCATATAAATGGCAGCTCTGAATTCGGAATGCCATAGCCTTGATCGCTAATTTTGATGATGACTCTGTTTTCCTCTTTTAAAGCTGATACCGACACTTCAGTATGTGAAGGCGAGTATTTTAAAGCATTATCTAAAAAGTTATTAATGACTTGGCCAAATCGTAGCGGATCGATGGATACAAAAATATTTTGTTCACACGACAAATATAAAGACATCCGCTTTTCTTCATAGGCTGGTTTAAACTTTGCTATCAATTCCTGAAGATACTCACATAGCGGCACCTGTTCCTTCTCAATTAAAAATTCATTTTGATCCATTTTGGCAAGATCAAACAAATCTTTCACAAGTCTTGTCACACGAGCGGCTTCTTCTTGAATAATTGCGACAAACTCCTCCCGCTCTTTTTGTGAGAGATTTGGGCGATTTAATAAATCAGCGTAACCCTTTATATATGTTAACGGTGTGCGCAGTTCATGAGAAATACTTGATAAAAACTCGATCCTTTCTTTTTTTAGTCTCTCTAAATCATCTGAAAGACTTTGAATCGACCTAGCAAGATCGCCAAGTTCATCTTTCCGATAAATATCCAGCCATAATTCACTTTTGCCTTTGCTCAGTTTTTCTGTTACTTTCTTCATCTGGCGTAAAGGCTCTGTAATAAACTGTGATAAGAAATATATCGTAATGATGGAGATGACAAGCCCAATAATACTTACAATAACAAATTGCATTGTCAAACTTTGAATCATTTCTCGTATCGATTTTGTATTTAAAAACATAAATACATAGCCTTTGATTTTTCCATCGATTTGAATAGGACTTGCTGCAG
The DNA here is from genome assembly GCA_030812955.1 of Bacillus alveayuensis. Lineage (GTDB taxonomy): Bacteria > Bacillota > Bacilli > Bacillales > Aeribacillaceae > Bacillus_CB > Bacillus_CB alveayuensis. Next base: position 56,056 of record JAUSTR010000004.1, on the reverse strand, counting down.
CTAAATAAGATTCTGTTTTCCACCTTGATTCAACTAATATACCTTTGTGGGAAAAATAGAGGGTCTTTCCCTTTTCAATCAATCTTTTCATCTCTGAATTCACGTTATTAGAGGCTTTTATTACTTGAAATTGTTGATCCGTAATGACCACTTTTGTCTCAGCCTCTGATTCCATCAGAGCGACATGCTTTATCGTTATGGGGTCAAAATTTTTCTCCAATACGTCGCGGTGACTCCTACCACGCGATAATAAGTTCTCTGTTTCACTTTGAACTCTTTCGCTTACAATAGAATAATACAAAAAAATAAAGAGCATTGATTCAATAAGCAAAATAAAAACAAAAAACAACGTGCCCAGCTTAAACGACAATTTACTGATCGAAATCAACTCCTCAAAAATTTCTAAATGTAATTAAAAGACTGTAAGCTAAAGCCTTACAGTCTTTTAAATATATATTATAACAGGCGTGTTGATTAACTAATAATAACCAGTTGAGATGGCTCTATTTCTAGCTTTTCTGCCGGAGTCGGCAAGCGATTCGCTTGCCGACTGGGCATGCTATACGCATGCCCTTCTCGAACAAGAACAACTGCGGGCAAATGAATTTGTCCGATAACGTTCTTGTTCGAAGAATTTGGCAGAAAAGCTTGTGTTCAGCCATACGATTCTGTATGTTTAAGTAAAATAGTAGATAATCAACACTTGTGAAATTATAATGTCCAATAAGTTAAAGTATCTAATATCCCCAGAATGATCATGATACAACCTGCAACTTTTTGAACAACTGAACCAACTTTTCTGCCTTTTTTTAAAAACACGCTTCCAAGATCAAAATACCAAATTAGAAAAACAGCTAGGATAAGAGGAATAGATGTTCCAATGGCAAAAATACTCGGGAGAATAACACCATAGGATGTCGTTAACACCATTGGCATTAAGGAAGCAAAAAATAGAACAAACATAGTGGGACAAAAACCTAGAGAAAAACTAAAACCCATTAAAAAGGCACCCATTTTTCCCCTTTTTAAAAATTTATCCGGAATTTTTCCTAATGAAATTGTCCATCTCATTTTGAGAAATCCAACTAAATATAGGCCGATTAAGATTATTATGGGACCAATTATCTTTCTTATCCATGGGAAAATAATCGTTAAATTCGTTCGGAATTCTTGTCCCAATAACCAAACGAAAAAACCGAGTCCTGAAAACACGACAATCTTGCCAATAATAAAGAAAACAACTTCCGTCCAAGCCACCCTTTTTTGTACAGAATGATTTCCATAGACCGTTATCGCCCCTAGATTTCCAGTAAGCTGACATGGAGCGAGTGCACCGACTAGGCCTAAAACTAATGCAGCAATTAATGGAAAACTCTCTACACTATATAGTATATTTAGAAACGGCTTCGTCAGTAAATTACTGAAATCTGAAATTAATTGATACACCTTTTCTCCTCCCCTCATCCAATTTCTTGAAACTAAGAGTTATCTCAAAACTACCGCCTTTAAATTTTCCTTGTTTCAAAAAATAATAATCCCATAATACCTAATGAAACGAAAATGGCGACTAATACTAAATAATTAAGATTAATATCTAGAACTTTGTTTTGTTCAAGTAAGATTTCTTTAGAAGAATCATTTTTGTCGTTTATAGTCTTTAGTTTCTTCAATTGAAAAGATCCTAAAATCTCGTTGTGCTCATTTGTAACTTTTAACAATCCATTTTGATAAATATCTTCTTTCACTTTCTCCCCAATTTGATGAGTAATATATAAACTCTCATCATTAATAAAATGATTTTCTTCAGTAGTAAATTGGGTATTTTTTTGGATTATTGTATTTTGAAAATTGTTAAATGCATAATCAAGAAGCTTTTCGGTATCACGATAAGCACTGTTTTGAGAAGGTGCCTTCATCGTTACAACAATAATGTTTAAGTTTTTTCTTTGCGCCGTCGTTACTAAAGTATGTCCTGACTGTTTAATATATCCTGTCTTCCCACCATTTACTCCTTCATAAGGTTTTTCTCTCATTAATTTATGATGAGTGTAAATGGTGGTATCCCAGGCTTGTCCTTTCCAGCGTATTTCTTTCGTAGAAAAGATTTCACGAAAAACCTTATTCTGCATTGCATATTGTGTAATTTTGGCCATATCCTCTGCTGTTGTCAAATGATTTGGATGATACAAACCGTGGGGATTTTCAAAATGAGTATTCACGACCCCTATGGTATCTCTTAAATATTGATTTAAATTATTTGCAAAATGTTCAACTGAACCATCCAAATGTTCTGCTATTGCGACTCCTGCATCATTACCTGAATTAATTAACAATCCTTGAATAAGTTTCTTTAGTGATACTTGTTCCCCAATTTCCAAATACACTCTAGTTCCTTCTACATTTCTTGCATTTTCTGAAACAGTGACCATATCATTCAGATTGCCCTTCTCAATTGCATATATAGCTGTGGCTATTTTTGTGATGCTAGCAGGGAGCAATTGAGTTTTTGAATTTTTTTCAAATAAAACCTTTCCTGTTTTTGCTTCTATCACTATCGCAGCTTCACTACTAATAGTGGGGTTCGAAAGTTCCCTATTACTTCCAAAAACTGTTTCCGCTCCAATAGCGAATAAACTAATAAATAATACGAATCCGAAAATAAACTCCCTCATTTCTCCTCCAGATCTTTTGTTACTTGAAAGTGTATAGGACATATTTTATCTTCTATCGCAATTCTAAAATGAGTGATTTTAAAATGAAATTGCGCAAAAACTATGCACAATATTTGCCATATAGCCATGCTTATTAGAAGTCGTTTTATCTACTCTTTTAACAATTTTGCATTAATCGCCACAATAATCGTACTTAAAGACATTAAAATGGCACCAACTGCTGGACTTAATACAAGACCATATTTATAAAATATACCAGAAGCTAATGGTATCGCTATTATATTATAACCAGCAGCCCACCATAGATTTTGAATCATTTTTCTGTATGTTTTCTTTGATAAGTCAATGATTCCCACGACATCGAGCGGGTTACTATTTACTAAAATAACATCTGCAGTCTCAATGGCAACATCTGTTCCTGCACCGATGGCAATACCCAAATCTGCATTTGCCAATGCAGGGGCATCATTTACCCCATCACCAGTCATGGCCACTTTGTTTCCTTTTTGTTTAATCTCTTTAATTTTATCTGCTTTTTCATGAGGTAAAACTTCAGCGAATATCTCATTTAAACCGAGCTTTTTCCCGACATAATGAGCTACTTGACGGTTATCGCCTGTAAGCATAATTGATTGAATATTCATTTCATTCAATTTGTCGATGGCCTTTTTTGCACTTTCTCTGATTTGATCAGCTAATGCAATCATTCCGGCAAATTGACCATCAATAATTGAAAAAATGACTGTCTTTCCTTCTTTTGATAATTGTTGATATTTCTCATTTGGGAAACTGATGTTATGTTCTTTCAAGTAACCAGGGCTAACTGCTAATACTTCTTTTCCGTCAACTTTCCCCTTAATGCCTTTTCCCCTCATATATTCAAATTCTTGAGGTTCCAATATTTCTATTCCTTTTTCTTTTGCACTACTTATAATCCCTTTAGCAATCGGATGTTCAGATTGTCCTTCTAATGCAGCGACAAGCTTTAACACATCTTCCTCATGATATTGATCATGTGTGATTATATCCGTAATACCAAACTCCCCTTTTGTTAAGGTACCGGTTTTGTCGAAGACAACGGCATTTATTCTTCTTGCCTCCTCAAATTGGGAACGATTTCGAATGAGCAAACCTTTTCTCGCTGATATCCCTGTCGAAGTAGAAATAACCAAAGGAACAGCCAATCCCAACGCATGAGGACATGCAATGATCATCACTGTAACCATTCTTTCTAAAGCATAATTAAATGTATAACCAGCCATCAGCCAACCGACCAATGTTAAAATACCAGCCCCAAGAGCAATATAAAATAACCACTTCGCCGCCCTATCGGATAAATCTTGTGTTTTCGATTTGGATTCTTGCGCCTCTTTAACCATTTTAACTACTTGAGATAAATAACTTTCCTCTCCAGTCTTTTTTACTTCAACTGTTAAAGCTCCATCTCCATTTACTGAACCACCTGTTACTTCATCACCTTGTCCTTTATCAATAGGAACGGACTCACCTGTAAGCATCGATTCATCTATTGTCGAGTGACCTTTGACAATCACCCCATCAACGGGGATTCTCTCACCTGGTTTAACGAGAATTTTATCCCCAGTGACTAGCTCGGATACAGGTACATCTATCATATCATTATCTTTTATTAAATGAGCTTCAGCTGGCATTAATTTAACTAGCTGTTCCAAAGCATTTGAAGCACCCATTATTGATTTCATTTCCAACCAATGGCCAAGAAGCATGATATCAATCAAAGTTACTAGCTCCCAATAAAAGTCCATTCCTGTCAACCCGAATACCGTCAATGTACTATAAATATAAGCAACCACTATAGCTAGAGCGATGAGTGTCATCATCCCAGGGTTTTTCTGTTTTAATTCATCATATGCTCCTTTTAAAAATGGAAAGCCCCCATAAAAGAAAACAAAGGAAGAAATGAGAAATAAAACAAGAGAATCATAAGGAAAAGTAAATTGAAACCTAAGCAGTGATTGAATCATTGGTGAAAGAAAAAAGACAGGAATTGATAAAGCTAATGAAATGGAAAAACGTTTTTTAAAATCCTCTACCATATGACCGTGGTGAGACCCGTGAGAGCCATGGGCATTTCCTTTCTCATGATGATGGTTCATATGAGGATGTTTATGGTCCTGATGTTGATGCTCGTGATGATGTTGATGCTCGTGATGATGTTGATGAGTTTCATTTTTTGTTCCCATTTGCATACTCCTCACTTTTTTATATTGACTGCTATCTATAACGTGGCAGTCTTTTAAAAATGGTAAAAAAATATTTGCAGAAATTATGGATATTTCATAAAAATCCTGTAATTTTTAATCAACAAAAAAATCTATTTAACAATTTGATTTCCGCATGGAATTAAAGTGATTCTTTATTAATATAAATTATCCAAATTGTCAATATTCAGCCTATCTATTGGCCATTTAAAATAAAAAATAAATTAGGGTAGCTTTTAAATGTCAAAAGCTATAATGAAAACTTCTCAATAGCTATCAACTCCTAAAAACTTTATTATGTACACAAAAGACTGTAAGAATTATCTTACAGCCCTTATGAACCGAATGTTTGAATAATTCCTTCTTTGACTAGCTGTTTCCACGTGTTCCCTCCATCTTCAGATAAATAAATGTGGTTTTTAAAAGTAGCAAAGACAATCTCTGATTCTTTTTGAGGGTTTTGTGCTATATACATAACGGCATCTTGTTCCATTTTAGGCAAAGTTACTTCTTCTTCTTCACCACTTTCTATTGAATATTTAACAAGCATTGGAGATTTTTCATACGTTCCATACCATAATGTATCCTCCGAGAAAAAGACGGCTGTTCCTTGTTTATTTTCTGTTAATAACTCAAAGGTTTGACCGCCATCTTTTGATAGAAAAATCCCTTTCTCTCCTGCAGCCGCGACAATCTCACTTTTTGTCGGATGAACTGCTAGGCTAAAAATCTTTTCTCCAAGATTTTCCGCCTTTATTTTTTCCCAATTTTGACCTTCATCCTTTGATACATACAACCCTGCCCCAATTTTGGAGTTTTTCATCTCATTTAATAAGTAGACCGTATGGTTAAAATAACCAACTCCCATAACATGGAAGTCACTTTCCCCTTCCATTCCAAGGTCTTCAAAGGTTTGTCCATAATCAAAGCTTCTTTTTAAGCCGAGAGGATTTGGAAGATCGACCCCTTCCCCAGGATGCCCGCTCGTATAAAATCCTTTATCTACCGCATTAAATCCCATGTAATCATTGTTTTGGCCCTTCGTTTTATACCAATTTCCATTCTCATATACCTTTAGTCCATCATGGGTGGCAAAGAAAATGGCATGCTGATTCGCCATATATCCTAATCCGTGAATATGTTCGACTTGGCCATCAAATTTTTCATAAAAATCGTGCTTCGCTATGACTGAAGATGAATGGTTCGTTTCCTGTTGTTCTTCTTTGTTTTCTACTTGATCTTTTTCATTGATTGTAGTTTGTTCATTCTTTGTTTCTTCTTCCGTTGTCACATCATTTGTATTTTCATTGCTACAAGCTGATAAAAAAACACCCCATAACAATGCTCCGGTAATTAAGAGACCTTTTTTCACAACCTAAACCTCCTACAATTTCTTCCTTAATACAATAAACAAAAATTATCAAGAAATTGTGCAGAATGATAACAATGTTCAATCATAACAGGCGTATTGATTAACCAATAATAACCAGTTGAGATGGCTTTATTTCTAGCTTTTCTGGCATACGATTCTGTATGTTTAAGTAAAATAATGGATAATCAACACTTGTGCAATCATAATTTTTTCATTCAAGCTATGAAATTAGATAGACTCTTGCTTCAAAAGGCTTTAAAAGGATTGTTTCCCTTTCTGAATGAGGTTTGACGTCATAGTTGTATAATAATAAATGTTCATATTTTAATGACCATTCCGTATGGCTAAATATCTCTTCCTTTTCACTTAAATTCGTGATAATGACCGCTTTCTCATTTTCATACGTTCTTGTATAAGCAAATATTGTAGGGTGATCTTGTAAAATTAAGTCATACACTCCATAAGTAAACAAGTCGTTTCCTTTTTTTAATTGAATCAGCTTTTTATAGAAGTTTAAGATCGATGTTGGATCTTGTTGTTGTTTTCGAACATTGATTTCTCTATAGTTTGGATTCACACCGATCCAAGGCTTTCCAGTCGTAAAACCGGCATTTTCCTTGTTTGACCATTGCATAGGAGTCCGAGCATTATCGCGTGAGGATGACCAAATGATTTTCATAATCTCCTCATGTGGGACACCATCTTCCCGTTTAAGACAATATAAATTTTTTGCGGCGACATCATCATATTCTTCAATTGTTTGGAACTTAACATTTGTCATGCCAATTTCTTGGCCTTGATAAATAAACGGAGTTCCTTGCATCAGAAAATACATGACAGCTAAGGCCGTCGCGCTTTCACGCCAATACTCTTTGTCATTTCCCCATGTTGACACGATGCGAGGTATATCGTGGTTTTCAATATATAACGCATTCCAACCTTTATTCTCTAATCCTTTTTGCCATTTCGTTAATATTTTTTTTAGTTCGACAACGTTGAGATGCTTTTTGGATGAAGCATCCCATAATTCCAAATGCTCAAACTGAAACATCATGCTAAATTTTCCTTTTTCTTCCCCGACCCACAGCTCAGCCTCTTCAATTTTCACTCCGTTGGCTTCACCAACTGTCATAATGTCGTATTTCGAAAATGTTTCCTTTTTTAACTCTTCTAAGTACGTATGGATGCCCTTGACATTCATATGTTTACCAAAGGATGGCACATATTTTAGCCCCTTCGGATTCGGCATGTCTATTAATCCTTCTTCTTTTTTAATATGGCTAATAGCATCCACACGGAAGCCGTCAATTCTTTTTTCTAGCCACCAGTTAATCATGTCGTATAGTGCTTTGCGAACTTCACTGTTTTCCCAGTTTAAATCTGGTTGCTTACGTGAGAAGAGGTGTAAGTAATACTGATCGGTTTTTTCATCGTATTCCCAAGCTGACCCACCGAAAATGCCCTCCCAATTGTTTGGTTCTTTTCCGTCCTTTCCGTCACGCCAAATATACCAGTCACGCTTTAGGCTGTCTTTGGAAGACCGTGATTCAATAAACCAAGGATGCTCATCACTTGTATGGTTGATGACTAAGTCTAAAATGAGTTTCATATCCCGTTTATGTACCTCTTCTAAAAGCTCATCAAAATCATCCATTGTTCCAAACTCTTTCATAATCGCTTTGTAATCACGAATATCATAGCCGTTATCATCGTTTGGTGATTCATATATTGGACAAATCCAAATGACATCAATTCCTAATTCCTTTAAGTAATCAAGCTTGGAAATTATCCCTTGTAAATCGCCAATTCCATCGCCGTTGGAATCCATAAAGCTTCTCGGATAAATTTGATAAGCAACCGCTTCTTTCCACCATGTTTTCTTCATAACATCCCTCTTTTCTTATGCAATATTTATATAAACCGATCACGTTTTGCTCTTGCTATGTCACACTTTAGTGTGACATGAACCGAACAAAAGGCGATGGACGGACAAATGTAATTTGTCAGATTACGTGCTTTGTTCGGTTCATGGACAGTCGAAAAGCTATAGTATCGTCATGCAACAATCTTTTCAAAAATAGCCTTATAAAAAGAACCCCCCTTTACCATTATATGTAAAAGGGGATCGTTTTATTGATTCACTTTTCCAATCACATCATTCATTTTCACGAAACCGAAATGACGGCTGTCTCGGCTGTTTAATCGGTTATCACCTATGACGAAAATATACCCTTTTGGTACTTTCTTTTTACCTGTAACCTCTTCTAATGTAAAGTCTCCTGTAAGCTGACTGCCGAATAAATTTTTTTTATTTTTTTTCAAAAACGGCTCTTCTACTTTCTTTCCGTTGACAAAAAGCTGATCGTTTTCATATTTTATGCTCTCACCTGGTAAACCGATCACACGTTTTACAAAAACCGGCTCTTCCTTTTCTAAATGAAAAACCACAATATCAAAGCGTTTAATTTTTCTAAATGAATAGCTCCATTTGTTAACAGAAAACTCCTGCCCTTTCTTTAACGTCGGCTGCATGGAATCCCCTTCCACCTGATATTCCGCAAAAACCATATTTTTCAATAGTCCTGTTGAGAAAATGATGGTCATCATGATGATTATGAAATGGTGCTTTTTCAAAGGACTCACCTGCTTTATGTCAAAATTTATTTTTGCTTTTTTGAACAAATGAGACATTTAAATGTGCTTCAATGCGTTTTCCAACAAACCATAATATGACGACCATAATAAATACAATGACGGTTCGGAACGGCTGAAGAATTAATTCCCGCAAATCATGACCGATAAAACTAATGGTAAAGATCATAACGATTTTCCCAGTTAAAACAGCTAGAACAAACTGCCATATATTAATTCTTGATAACCCTGCCACAACGTTAATCGCCGCTGACGGCGTAAACGGGAAACAAAGCATAATAAACAATGGCCCAAAGCCATGGCGTTCAACCCAATTCATCATCCGGCGTATTTTCTCATGTTTACTCAAAAAACGAAAAAACCGTTCTTGTCCAAATTTGCGAACAAGGAGAAATACGAGTATAGAGCCAGATGCCGTTCCAATCCAAGAAAGGATAGATCCGAGCCAAAATCCAAACGAATTCGCATTTGCTACAACAAATATAAATAAAGGCAAAAATGGTAAAAAGGATTCAGCCAAAGGCAAAAGAATCGCAACAAAAGGACCTAGCGCCCGATATTCAGCAAACAATTTTTCTATATCTTCTAGTTCTATGGAGTTCAAATAATTAAGTACATCCATCATTTAGCCCCTCAACTTTACAACGTCTCCCTTTATTGTACACCTTTTGTCTTAAAGATAAAATAATATCCCCTTTGTTACAAACTTGTAAAAAGAAAATGTCTTGTGTAAAATATATAGGGGAACAAACGTTCTGTAAAGTGAGGTCTTCCATATGTCAAGAATACCGGACACCGTCCGCGATTTAATTGAGCAAGCTATTTACTTGCCCATGACCATTACGGTTTTAAATCGCGATTTAACCGTTGTGGAAAACAGTCCATTCAAGCTAAAACAGCCATATTTGCACATTATTGAAGAAGCAATCAAACTGGCACAAAAAGATCTCGCACTTGCTAAACGCGAACTGCGCAAGCAAAATGTAAAAGTGCTCCGCCTAAAACGCGACGAAGCCTTCACCCTTTACGGCTTTTACTACAAAGGATACGAAGAACAGCATAACTACTTCAACCCGAGAATACGCAACAAAGTGGCAGAGCTGATTGAATATTACTTATTTAAGGCGGAGAAGGATTAGTTTCCTTTGTTCAAATCCCTTATAATTTGTTCATAAATAAATGATTTTTGACCATTTGGAAATAAGAGCATATTCATTTTTCGCTGTTCTTCTTCAATTCGAGAGGACACGACAGTACGAAGCTGTGCGGTCCGATAAAATTGATTACCAAATGATGTATGTGAAATATCAAGCGTTAGCGTTTGTTCATTTATAAATTGGATACATGTACGATCATGTTCTACTTTTTTAAAACTAGATATGTGAGCATGGGAAAACCAAGTACAGTAAGGCTTTGTGGGGGAAGCAGTGGGAAAGAAATAAATCGTATTTACTGGATCAATAACAATTGGTGGTTTGTGCGTTACTCCAACTAGCTCCTTCGTTCCTATTTTTCGACCTTTCAAACTAGAACCATAATAACGACAACTTAGATCAATAATTTTGGCCGGCTTCATTTTCACGAATAGCTCTTTATGAATTTCAATAATTTTACCATAAAGGTTTCTAGCTTGCCAAAATGGAAGAATGGCCATTGTTTCCCCATTTACAACATATCTTTCAAGAAATTTAACATCTTTTTTCGCTATCATCACCGACTCTCCTTTATAAGAAATAAGTACTAGATCCAACCTAAATTTACCATTTTATTAGTTATATATCTATATTTTTACAATATCAAAACAGAAAAAATAAATTCTTAACATTGCGTTAAGAATTTATACACGATTATTCCATTTCTTCTGAGTTTTGTAAAATTTGATTAGCTGTTTCAATTGTGCGGTGTTCGTTGATGGAGTCACCCGTTACTTCATTAATGTTTGAATCAGCAATCGTGATCTCATCTTGACGGTTTCGTTTATCCGTTGATTTACGTTTTTCGTTCATACCTATCTCCTCCCTCTATAAGTATGTTGCACATATTTGTATAAAAGAATACAAAGTGTTTCAGTTAAGATAAATTTTCTAAACATTGTAAAAATTTTGTTGATTTTTTTGTAAAAACCCCATATAATATAAAAAAGACATCAGGGGTGATGTTTCATGAAGGAGCGCAAGTCGTATACTGAGATAATGAAGGCAAGGTCAGCAAAGGTAAATGCAGAGAATTTCATGATGGATGTATATATTCAGATGGTATTGGATGAAGCTGTATTTAATTACAAAAAACTTAAGCTTGAGGAAAAAATTAATGAAGCGCTGGATCGTTATGATAAAGAAAGTTTCCAAAAGCTTTCAGAAGAGTATGTCCAGTTATTAAAATATGCATAAGGAAAGCCAATCCCGTTTTGGATTGGCTTCCGTATGTGGCTTTTTGTGCATTTTTCACATGTACTGTTTTATACATTTGTAAACTGTTCGGCTTCAGTGGAACGATCAAGAGCGGTTGTTGAGGATGTTCCACCACTTACGACTTGCGCAACTTCATCGAAATAGCCCGTACCAACTTCACGTTGATGTCGAGTCGCTGTGTAACCGTATTGTTCACTAGCAAATTCTGCTTGTTGAAGCTCTGAGTATGCGGCCATGCCTTCATCTTTATATTTTCTTGCAAGCTCAAACATGCTGTAGTTTAATGCATGGAAACCAGCAAGTGTAACAAATTGGAATTTATAACCGAATTTAGCGATTTCTTTTTGGAAGTTAGCGATTGTTTTGTCATCAAGCTTTTTCTTCCAGTTAAATGATGGCGAGCAGTTGTAAGCTAGTAATTTACCAGGATATTTTTCATGAATCGCTTCGGCAAATTTACGAGCTTGCTCAATATTTGGTTCAGATGTTTCACACCAGATGAGATCGGCATAAGGTGCATAAGCAAGGCCACGAGCAATCGCTTGGTCAAGACCTGCACGAGTCCGGAAAAATCCTTCTGGTGTGCGTTCTCCTGTAATAAACGGCTTATCCCGATCGTCGATATCACTTGTAATTAAGTCAGCTGCATCTGCATCAGTACGTGCAATAATCACCGTCGGAACTCCCATCACATCAGCAGCTAGACGAGCAGCAATCAAATTGCGTATTGCTGTTTGTGTTGGAAGAAGTACTTTTCCTCCTAAATGACCACATTTTTTCTCAGAAGATAATTGATCCTCAAAGTGAACGGCAGCAGCTCCGGATTCAATCATCCCTTTCATAAGCTCAAAAACATTTAATTGACCGCCAAATCCTGCCTCTGCATCAGCAACAATCGGAACGAAAAAGTCAATATCATGGTTGCCTTCTAAATGATGAATTTGATCTGCACGCTGCAAGGCTTGATTAATTCTCTTTACAACATGAGGAACGCTGTTGGCTGGATACAAGCTTTGATCCGGATACATCTGTCCTGCAAGGTTCGCATCTGCCGCTACTTGCCATCCGCTTAAATAAATGGCTTTTAATCCAGCTTTTACTTGCTGAACGGCTTGGTTACCTGTAAGCGCTCCAAGAGCATTAATATAATCTTCTGTTTGCAATAAATTCCAGAATTTCTCAGCACCACGTTTAGCAAGTGTATACTCAATATCAATGGAACCCCTTAATTTAATCACATCTTCAGCTGTATATGGACGTGTGATTCCTTTCCATCGTTCTTCCATCTCCCAGCTTTCTTGTAGTTTTTTCACTCTTTCATCCATTGTCATATATAAATCTCCCCTTTGTTTTATTAAAAATTTATATTACTTCATACCCCTTTTACCGTGAAAACTAAATTTTCATAACCTAGCAATGTTAAAAATCGAAATTGACAAGCTCATCAAGCAATTTCTCTTCTTCTAATCTGTCTTTTTTGAACGTTTCCCCTAAAGTTCCTACTCGATTTTCTCTATTTCTTTCTTCTGATCCAACGACTTAAATGCTTACCATTTTGTTTTCATGTCCGTATCGTGTTCATCACACCTTTCTATCATTTGTTATAATACAGAATTAAAATCTTTAATATTAATATATAACAGAGATCCGAAAATTGAAATACTTTTTTGAAAATTTATCATGTGAGATTTCTTATTAAAGTTTATAAGTTTTTGTTAAGTCAAATAATTATTTAACATTAAATTCGCTTCTTATTTTGTAAGAAAAAACCCTCCTTTAAAGGAGGTTGACAGCCACCTAGAATGGATCATGAATGAGAAGTCTTTAAAATAACCTTATATTCAAGCGTAATGAAACATCCGAGCATTCCTACTTTTTCCTTATGACTAGCTCGTCCCTTTAGAATGAGAAGACCTAAATCCAATTTTTAATATGCCGCAATGGCACCATCTGTTCGCGCTTCCGTTCCCCCTGCCAATACACCTGTTTCGGGGTCTCGAATAATGATTTGTCCTCTGCCAAAAACACCATTATCAAAGGCGATTTGAATTTCATGCCCTCGGCGTGCGAGTGCTTGGGCAATATGATTTGGAAAATGACTTTCAACAAGGATTTTTCTTCCACCTATCCATTGCCACCTCGGAGCGTCAAGAGCCGCTTGAGGGTTTAAATGATAGTCTACTAGATTCATCACTACCTGCATATGCCCTTGTGGCTGCATATAGGCTCCCATCACCCCGAAAGGACCAACCGCTTCTGTTCCTTTTGTTAAAAATCCAGGAATAACCGTATGATACGTTTTCTTACCGGGCTTTAAAGCATTTTCATCGTTTGGGTTTAGGGAAAAATCGTGGCCTCGATTTTGTAAGGAGATCCCCGTTCCAGGTACGACAATTCCAGATCCAAATCCCATATAATTGCTTTGTATATAAGAAACCATGTTCCCTTCATGATCGGCTGCTGCAAGATAAACAGTTCCGCCTTTTGGAGGTTTACCCGGTTTAGGGTTCATCGCTTCCTTTCCAATGAGATTTCGACGCTGAGATGCATATTCTTCTGATAATAATCCATCAATTGAATACGTCATCTCTTTTGGATCCGTAATATATGCTTTACCATCCGTAAAAGCAAGCTTCATCGCTTCAATTTGGCGGTGAAAATTTTCAACATTCTCCCGATCTGGGGAAACTTCAAACCCTTTCATAATATTAAGGGCCATTAATGCAACCAATCCTTGACCATTTGGAGGGATTTCCCATATTTCATAACCGCGATAATGAATCGAAATAGGTGTGACCCATTCTGCTCGATAGGAAGCTAAATCCTCTTCAGATAAAAACCCGTGATATTTTTGAAAGAAAGAAGTGATTTTTTCGGCTAATTCCCCGCGATAAAAGCTTTCCGCATTAGATTGTGCAATCGATTGAAGTGTTTTAGCATGCCCTTCTGAACGCCATATTTCCCCTATTTTTGGCGCACGCCCCTTTGGTGCAAACGTATCAAACCATCCTTGAAACTCCTCATCTATGAAACATTTTTGAAAACGTTGAAAAGCAGCAGCCCAGTTTTTCCCGAGAATCGGTGAGATCGGATATCCATTTTGGGCATATTCAATAGCTGGCTTTAACACTTCTGTTAACGGCAATTTTCCAAACCGTTTGGAAAGCTCAGCCCACGCCGACGGTGCACCAGGGACAGTTACAGGAATTAATCCATGTGAAGGTATTTGTTCATAGCCGCGTTCTTTTATAGCTTCAATGGATATATGTATAGGGGCTGGACCACTTCCATTTAATCCATATAGCTCCCCTTTTATCCAAACTAACGCAAAAGCGTCCCCACCAATTCCGTTAGAGGTTGGTTCTACCACTGTTAAGCAAGCAGCAGTTGCAATAGCAGCATCAACAGCATTGCCGCCTTTTTTTAGGATGTCTAAGCCTGCTTGTGCAGCAAGCGGCTGAGATGTTGCCACCATCCCTTTATTCGCAAATGTTGTCATACGCTGCGATGGATATGGGTAATATAAATAATCCAATGTATACACTCCTCATCAATTGTAAACAGTTGATAAATTTTCACCACTAATCCAAACGGATTAATTTTTGAAATTTTCTGTCATAATTTTTATTATACACGCCTTGGATAACTAGTCCAAATGATGGAACTTCCTCTTTAAAAAAGGATGTTTTCGTAAACTTTGTTATTTTTCGACTGTCCATGAACCGAAAAAAGCACGTGGTCGGATTGACAATCGATTTTTTTTCGGTTCAAGCCACGCTACATGCGTGACATAGCAAGCGCATCGCTTGCCTGACAGTCGAAAGCAACAATCCTTTAGAAAAGAGCCTTAAAAAATGAAAAAGATGACCTCAGATTAGTTTGAAGCCATCTTGATGAAAACATTTTGATATGGTCGCTACGATCAACTGTTTCGGATAGTTATCCTTTATTATTGGACTTATTCCTCTTTGAGATACAGCATTCTCTCCAATAACGTTGGATGGTCATAGCGGAAAAATTTCACGAGTGACGGAGGATTCACTTCACTTAGTCCATATTTTGCTAAATCTTGAAATGTTTCAACTGCCGCTTCTTCATTTTCCGTCAGTTCGATGGCATAAAGATCTGCCTTCTTTTCTTGAACACGTGAAACAGTATTCGTTAACGGGCTTGCTGCAAACGAAAGCATTCCTAAAAGCATGAGAAATAAAGGCAATGATGATAGATCGCGAACATTTGTAACTTTTAACTCATTGCCCCATCTTTGAACAATGATGTTCATAAAGCGATGGATTAGATAAAGCCCGACGAAGGATAGTAATACATATCCGAAAATCCCCACATAAATATGCTTCATCACATAGTGGCCCATTTCATGTGCCATAATAAATAAAATTTCATCCTCTTCTAATTTCGTTAATGTCGTATCCCATAAAACAATTCGTGAATTTGGCCCAATCCCTGTCACGTATGCGTTTAAGGCATTTGTTTTTTTCGACATATCGACTTCATATACATGATCGGCCGGAATATTAGCCTGCTCAGCTAAATCCAAAATTTTCTCTTCTAATATTTTGTCTTTGAGCGGGTAAAAATCGTTATAAAGCGGATCAATCACAACCGGCTGCAGGAACATTAAAAAAAGTGTAAACGGGATGGATAATAGCCAGGCAAAAAACCACCACCGCTTTTCAAACTTGCGCATTAAACTGTAAATGACGGCAACAATGATAAGCATTAACACATAATTAATAAAAAAATCCATCACTTGATCACGGATCCAGCCATTGAAAGGTTGGGTTGTAATTTGATAATCTGATGATATTTTATAGCTTAACCAATCGAACGGCCATGTTAAAATCGTTACGAGAAGGGATAACCAGAAAAAATAAAGTGCCATTTGCACAACTGGAAGTTTTGATGCAGATTGTGCCCATTGTTGAAATTTTTTCGATAGCCCTATCGTCAAAACAAGAAAAAAAATAAACCATTCGAGTGGGATTCCAATAAAAAATAATAAATTTTTAATTTTGGAATATTCTTCTGAAAGCATAAGCTCGCGCGCATTCATGAACGTTTTCGGATCTACTGCAGTCCCTTCATAATTAGAAGGAATGGTATTATCGGTTAAAAAATATAAGTACAAGTAAATAAATACACCGTATATAAAATATACAATAACGGCAGTGGTGAGCCTCTTTCTCATATGTTGATGAGCCCCCTCTTTGCTGAATTACCTTTCCCCTTAACAGTTTAGTTAAAATCACGAGAATTTAGAACAAGCTTTTCAGAAAATGTTTATGAGCCGTTTTGACGTTCCAAATTAAGCCTATTAGCAGATGAAAGCTGCCCTAAAGGTCGGGACAGCTTTCTCGGATCGGAATCGGTTATACATTTTAAAACACAATACTGTATAAACATAACACAACAATCGATGACATAACCACAACAATGACATTGGCTCCGATATATGCTGCAATAAAAGCTGTGGCAGCACCGATTACGCCAAACATCATATCTTCTTGAATAAAAAAAACAGCTGGTACAATCAGCGCTCCTAAAGTAGCAAAAGGTACATTTTTTAGGACATTTTGCCAAAATGGCGGTAAGTTAATATTTTGAAAGACAACGAGGGGCAGCATTCGTGGAACATAGGTGACAAGCCCCATGCCAACAATCATCCAAAATATTTCTCTACTCATCTTTCATCACCTCAAAGTTCCATTTCGTCCAAATCCATTCAACAATGAAAGCAGAAGATATTGTTGCAGCAACAATAGACCAGCCGGAGGAAAGCCAATTTGTTAAGACGAATATCGAATTGACAACGGCCGCAAATGAAGCAAGAGCCACTACTTTGCGGTGTTTTTTCAAAGATGGAACGAGCAAGCCGATAAAAAGAGCATATAAAGCAATAGACATACTTTCTTGAAGCACGACAGGTAAGTTAACGCCGACAGCATGACCAATACCAGAATTAATGACCCAGCTTAAATAAGAAATGATTGCAAGACCAAACATATAAGAAGTAGTTACGGTTCCTTGCCGAACAGAAGCAACGGAAAAGGTTTCATCCGTAATCCCGAAGCTATAAATACCTTTTTTCCATAATGAATCCTTTTCTACCTTTTCATTTAAGGAAGCAGACATTAAAAAGTGGCGAATATTAACAATAAATGTCGTTAAAACGATCTCAAAAGCACCTACACCTGCAGCAATAAAGCTTAATGAAATATATTGAGCTGCGCCAGCATAAACAAACATGCTCATAAATAAGGTTTCCCATAATGTTAACCCTGTTTGTTCAGCTAATAACCCGAATGTGATGGCGACAGGAAAATAACCGATAGCAATTGTAAGTCCTGCCTGTAAACCACTGAAAAATTCTGATTTCTTCTCGGCAACCGTTGTAGAAATCATTTAGGCACCCCCTGCTGTGTCATTTATTTATTCAGGATAATAAATAATGATCAAAAATTTAACCATTTCATTTGTTTTGTTTCGATATTTGTGCGGCTTATCTGCCTGAAATTGAATGGCATCACCTTCTGACAAATGATATGTTTTTTCGTCAATCATGATTTCTAATTCCCCTTTTTGAACGAGAACGTATTCTTCGACTCCTTCATGGTGTCCTTCAGCATCATGAGTATAATTCGCTTCAAGGACAACAGAAAACACCTCGAATTGCTTTTCCACCTCAAATGGGAACAAAGAAAATACGAGATATTTTCCATCATCGTCTATTACTGGGGAAATATCTTTTAATGATACTATGTTTACAGATGTTTTTTCCTCCTTCATTAAGGAAGAAAAAGACACGTGCAAGCCGTTCGCTATTTTCCACAATGTTGAAACCGAAGGATTGGATTCGCCTCGCTCGATTTGACCGAGCATCGCTTTACTAACTCCGGTTAATTCAGCAGTTTTGTCAAGGCTTAAATTTCTGCTTTTGCGAATTTTTTGTAAATTTCTCCCGATATTTCGCTGAACTGAGTTCATATTTGCCTCCCTACAATTTTTGTCTATTATAACATATTTTTGTGCGCTATTATAAACAATTTAACAGTTTATAACCTTTATACGTTTGGCAACAATTCCATTGTTTAAGGATATCGTTCTATGTCTGAAACCTTCTCCCTACACTATGTGAAGTTAGAAAAAATATTAAAGCTTCTTCCGTACATATTGGAAGAAGCTCCATGATTAGCCAAGTATCACTCGGTCTGATACTGTTTCCTGGATTTTTTCAAATTCCTTCATTAAGCGAGGGATGGTGAGTTCCTTTTTCGTTTCCTCTGATGCTTCAAAAATGATTTCCCCACGATTCATCATGATGAGACGATTTCCTAAGTCAATAGCTTGCTGCATATTGTGGGTAATCATAATCGTCGTTAATTGGTATTCATGGATAAATTTTTTCGTCAATGAGAGAATGACTTCCGCACGGGCAGGGTCTAAAGCAGCGGTATGCTCATCTAAAAGGAGAATCTTTGGTTTTGTAAAGGTGGCCATTAATAAAGATAATGCCTGGCGTTCCCCTCCTGATAGTAAACCTACTTTGGCATTCAAACGGTTTTCAAGACCTAAACCGAGCAAAGCTAACTGTTCTTTAAATTGTTGCCGACGTTTGGATGTAACCCCTCGTCCTAATGTCCGTTTATGAACTCGACCATAAGCGATCGCTAAGTTTTCTTCAATTGTTAAAGAAGGAGCGGTTCCAGCAAGCGGATTTTGAAATACACGTCCGATATACTTCGCTCTTTTATATTCTGGTAAATTCGTCATATTTTTTTCATCTAGTAAAACTTCACCATCATCAGGAAATAATTTTCCTGCAATAATATTTAACAAAGTAGACTTACCAGCCCCATTGCTCCCAATAACTGTAATAAAATCGCCTTTCTTCACCTCAAGGTTTATTCCATTTAAAGCCACTTTTTCATCTAATGAGCCTTCATTAAAAACTTTATAAATGTGCTTTAGTTGAAGCAAGTTGTTCACCCCGCTTTTTCTCCAATTCCTTTCTTCTTAAAAGCTTTCTCTTTTTTTCACGTTTTTTGTCAATATAACGCGGGATCGTTAACGATAAAATGACGATGCAAGCCGTAATTAATTTTAAGTCTCCTGTTTCAAAGAAATTAAATCGTAGTGCAAAAGCAACAATTAAACGGTATACAATAGCCCCGATAATAACGGCTAATGTTGCCCGTACGATCGATTTGCTTCCAATGAGAGCTTCTCCAATGATGACAGAGGCTAATCCAATAATAATCATTCCAATTCCCATACCGATGTCACTAAATCCGCTATATTGAGCAACAAAGGCACCGGATAAAGCGACAAGGGCATTGGATAAGCCTAACCCGATTATTTTTAATATATCTGTATTGGCGGAAAAACTTTCGATCATCTGCTGATTATCTCCAACAGCCCGAAGTGCAAGACCAATTTCAGTTTTTAAAAAATAATCGAGTATAAATTTTAGTACAATAACGAATACAAGCATTGAAAAAATGACAGACCATGTTGAAGGAGAATATGGTATAAGAGCTGTCAACAATTCATCAATTGGAGCAAAAATACCGCTAATATGAGAAAAAAATGTTTCTTCCTGAAGCAAAGGAACATTTGATCGTCCCATAATACGTAAGTTAATCGAGTATAAGGCGATCATCATTAATATACCGGAAAGAAGCGGATTAATTTTTCCTTTCGTATGCAAAAGTCCCGTAATGGAACCAGCGATAAATCCGACAAAGATTGCTGAAATTGTAGCTAAAACTGGATTCCAACCATTTACAATCATCACAGCACAAACAGCAGCACCCGTTACAAAACTTCCATCTACTGTTAAATCTGGAAAATCTAAAATTCTAAAAGATAAATAGACACCGAGTGCCATCATTGCATAGATTAAACCTGATTCGATTGATCCAAAAATTGCGATTGGCATGTAAACACCCTCTCACTTCTGCAAAATCAAATATACCATCAGTTGAGTACATGCCCCAACTGATGGTTCTGCTGTCAAATTGGGTTTTCATTTATTATTCTTCAACGAATTCTGCCATATCTTGCCATTCATCTAATATTTCAATGTTCATTTCTTTTGCAGCTTTTTTGTTAATTAGCAGTTTTAAGTTTTGCGGATATTGAACAGGTATATCAGAAGGCTTTTTATCACCATTTAAAATATCTGCAGCCATTTCACCTGCTTGATAGCCGATATCGAAATATTCAAAGCCGTATGCTGCAAAACCGCCGCGGTGGACAGAATCAAGTTCGCCGACAAAAAGCGGGATATCCTTGTCATTGGCAACGGAAATAACCGACTCGAGTGCGGACACGACCGTATTATCTGTAATGATATAAATGCTATCTACCTTTCCAACTAAAGATTCTGCTGCTTGCTTGACCTCTGCCGAAGTAGACACAGAAGCTTCTACTACTTCTAAATCAGTTCCTTCCATTGCTTTTTTCACTAAGTCTATTTGCGCAACAGAATTTTGCTCACCGGAATTATAAATCATCCCAACTTTATTTCCATCTATATATTCATCGATGAATTTTACAGTATTTGGAATCGCATCAGGATGTGTATCTGTCGTACCTGTTACATTGCCTTCCGGGTTTTCCATATCCTTTACAAGCCCAGCACCAACAGGATCTGTAACAGACGTAAAGACAATTGGAATATCCTTCGTTGCATTAACAGCTGCTAACGCACTTGGAGTAGAGTTCGCAAATATTAAATCAACACCATCTCCGACAAAGTTGTTGGCAATTGTTTGGTTGTTTGACTGATCCCCTTGAGCAATTTGAACATCATATTCTACTTTTAACCCTTTATCCTCAAGTGCTTGTTTAAACCCTTTAAAAGCCTCATCTAATGAAGGATGCTCAACAATTTGCGTAACTCCAATTTTATATGTTTTTTCATTCGTATCTTTACTAGATTGAGAGTCGTTTGAACCCTCAGATGTTTCATTATTCGAACCACAACCTGCTAACGCTAATGCTAGCAGCAATAAAATACTTATGAATATGCCTAAATGCTTTTTCATACATTGCCCCCTCTTTTTCCCCAATATGTAATCCTTATAAACATAGATTATACCTTTATATCTAGCAATTTCAAGTATTTTCAGAACATTTATAAAACCTTTATTGCATTTATTGATAAAAGCTTGTTTCTATTAACGCTTTAAATGACAAAATATTTTTTACTAAAATATTAATGACTCAATTGAATGTTTATCCACCTGTTGTCCTAATCATGGTTTTATCACTAAATTAACCGCTTGCATTTATTCAGAATAAATGGTTTAATATAGAAAAAATAATAAATGATGGTTCGGTTGCTGTATTAAAACTAGTAGTCGGGCTATCACGATTCACTTACAGGACACATATTTGGTCGATCCTTCTATAAGGAAATGTAGAAGATCCCCAGTATAAACTTTCTTGACCCAATCTATTTTGGGCGGAAAATTTATGCTGGGGTTTTATTATTTTATGGGGGAGAGGATGTTTGTGGAAAAATCAACAAAAAATCGTTGGCTGATTGCTGTATCAGCTGTAGGAATCCATATTTCCATTGGTTCCGTTTATGCTTGGAGCAACTTTACCAACCCTTTAAAAAACATGTTCGGTTGGTCTGACTCTGAAGTTGCTTTAACGTTTAGTATTGCTATTTTATTTTTAGGTCTTTCTGCAGCATTTTTAGGTCATTTTGTTGAAAAACATGGTCCAAGAAAATCAGGTTTGCTTGCAGCAGCCTTCTTTGGCGTTGGAATTGCAGGTTCTGGATTGGCGGTTTTAGCAGAATCAAAGCTGCTTCTTTATTTCTTTTATGGTGTATTAGGTGGAATCGGACTTGGCGTCGGTTATATCGCACCGGTTTCCACGCTCGTAAAATGGTTCCCTGACCGCCGTGGACTTGCTACAGGACTTGCCATCATGGGATTTGGATTTGCTTCCGCTATCTCAAGTCCTGTTATGAACTATTTAATTACCAATTATGGGGTATCTAATACATTTTTCACGTTAGGTATTGCATACTTTACCATTATGACTCTATCGTCTATATATCTAGAAAGGCCGCCAGAAGGCTGGATGCCGGCAGGCTTTAAAGAAAAAGTGGCTTCCGGTAAAGCAAAACCAACTATGGATCTATCACAATTAACTTCAAACGAGGCAGTCAAAACACGTCGCTTCTGGTATCTATGGATGATGCTTTTTATCAATGTAACGTGTGGTATTGCGATCCTAGCAGTTGCGAAGCCTCTTGCCATGGAATCTATCGGAATCGATTTAGTTCAAGCATCTGCACTTGTTGGGGCGATTGGGGTATTTAACGGTTTAGGTCGTATCGGTTGGGCATCTATTTCTGACTATATTGGTCGTCCGAATACATATACAACGTTCTTTGTTCTTCAAATCGGATTGTTCATGCTACTACCGCACACGACGAATGCAATCCTTTTCCAAGTGATGCTTGCAATTATATATACGTGCTACGGAGGAGGATTTGCATCTATTCCAGCCTACATTGGTGATTTATTCGGAACAAAACAGCTTGGTGCTATTCACGGTTATATTTTAACTGCATGGGCAGCTGCTGGGCTTGCTGGTCCAATGTTTGTTGCTTATATTAAAGATACAACTGGCTCTTACGCAGGAAGCTTAACGATCTTTGCTGCATTGTTTGTGATCGCATTGCTTGTTTCTTTGTTAATACGAATCGACATCGCTAAGCTTATGAAACAAAAAGAAGCGGAGAAAGCAGTTTCTTAAAAGGCTTCATGCAAGCGTTTTTTGTTTAATCTTTCCTCTTTTTTGTTACAATGTTCATAAAAACGTAATTTTTAAAAATGGGGGAAGAATTTACGATGAGCCGCAAAGAACACGCTTTTAATGATGTCGTGAGAAGAATTCGCAAAGAAATGTTTGGGAAGGGTCCTGAACGTATCAGAACTGTTTTCATCGAGAATATGGCGATTAGTACTATGCATGGGAATTTGACTGCAACAGAAAAATTTATCGCACAAAGCCCAGGCGGCGAAGATTTGATTCATAAAGCACGAACAAAGATGATTCAAGAGGAATACAGAAAAAAAGTGCCAGATGGACTAGAAGAAATAGTTGGCTCAAAATTTATCCGTTTATTTTCCGATATCGATATAAAAGATGATGTCGCTGTATCCGTTTTTTATTTCGAAGACAAAATTGAAGGATAAGGCTGTCTCAAAACGAAAAGGGTCTACCCTCCAGCACGAATATATTAAAAGTGGGGCCAGACCCTTATGAGACAGCCTCTTTGTCTCATTAAGTCTCTTAAACTCATTTTTTTTAACATTCTCGTGATTATAAAAATATATAAAGCCGCTTTACTCAATTGATCGATATGTAACAAGTTTATAAAAGAGGGGAACAACATGAAACGAATTCAAATTTCACGAACAGTAACCCGTTTTGAAAATGGTAAAGTCAAAAAAATAGAGGACTGTATCGTAACAGAACAGCCGGTAACAATTAAATTGAACAATGAAGAGTTTGCAACAATGGTTTGTACACCTGAATATGTTGAAGACATGGTCATTGGTTTTTTAGCATCTGAAGGCGTCATTCGTAATTATGATGATATTGAAGACTTGTGGGTGCAAGAAAGAGAAGGGTTTGTCCACGTCAAAACACGCTTTACTAACGAGTTTTACCAGAAATTTCATTCCAAGCGTTATATAACGTCTTGTTGTGGAAAAAGCAGACAAGGATTTGTTTTTTTTAATGATGCCAGAGTTGCTAAATACATGGAAGATATTAACATTCGATTAACTTATGAAGACTGTTTTCGCTTGATGAACGCGATGCAAAATCGTGCAGTAGTTTTCCAAAAAACCGGCGGCGTTCACAATGCTGCTTTATGCGATCAAAATGATATTGTACTCTCGAGATTAGACATCGGAAGGCACAATGCATTGGATAAAATTTACGGACATTGCCTGCGCAACAATATTTCATTAAAGGATAAGGTGATCGTTTTTAGCGGACGTATTTCATCAGAAATTTTATCGAAAGTAGCAAAAATTGGATGTGAAATCGTTCTCTCAAAATCCGCACCTACTGAATTAGCTCTTGAGCTTGCAGAAGAACTCGGAATTACTACGGTTGGATTTATCCGGAACAATTCCCTAAATGTATATACACATCCAGAACGAATCATTGAAGCTATCGAAGATTAATTGTATAATAATAATTAGTATAAAAAACAAATGATGGTTGAACTACAATCATTTATATAACCTGTAGTTTAGCTATCGATAAACTGTATGCATGGCTGATCTTTCTATATCGTGATGTAGAGAGGTTATCCAGCATAAAATAGGCTTAGTCTATTTTATGCTGGATTTTTCTTTATTAAGGGGAAAAGGAGGAATAAAAATGGGGCAAACCAAACATACAGGCCCTATCAAACTGCCAAAAGGGATTCAACCTAAATTTTGGGTAAGCCCAATTCCTTTCGGTTTAGGTAAAGTCAAACCAAAACATATTCGTGATACGATGAAAGTCGTATGGGAAAATAAAGATAATTTAAGCTACGCAAAAAATATCATTACAAAAGGTGTATGTGATGGATGTGCGCTAGGTGTTTCTGGTCTTTACGATCAAACGCTAACCGGACCACACCTTTGTACAACGCGCTTAAATGTCCTTCGCTTGAACACAATGCCAGCGATCAAGGAAGTAATTTTACATTCGGATATCGATGAACTGCGGAAGCTTTCTAGCACAGAGCTTCGTAAACTTGGCCGCATTCCATATCCATTAATTAGAAGAGCAGGAGAGCGGAAATTTTCACGTATTTCCTGGGATGAAGCAATGGATATCATTGCAGGCAAAATGAAAAAACTTGATCCGAAGCAATATGCGTTTTATCTCACATCAAGAGGAATTACGAACGAGACCTATTACGTGGCAGCGAAGGTTGCGCGTTTTTTAGGCACTAACCATTTGGATAACGCATCGCGAATTTGCCACTCGCCATCCAAGACTGCATTGAACCGCTCTCTTGGTGTCGGTGCTTCTACTTGCAACTATAAGGATTGGATTGGAACAGATGTTCTACTGTTCTGGGGAAGTGTGGCTTCAAACAGCTCGCCAGTTTCCACGAAATATATGCTTGCTGCAAAGAAGAAAGGTACAAAAATTATTGTCATTAACCCTTATCGCGAACCGGCAATGGATAAATATTGGATTCCTTCGGTTCCAGAGTCTGCACTATTTGGAACGAAAATTGCCGATGACTTTTATCAAATCAATATCGGCGGTGACATTGCGTTTATGCATGGTATTATGAAGCATTGGTTTGAGATGGAGGAAAAAGAGTACGGCTCAGCCATTAACCATGAATTCGTGCAAGCACATGTAAACGGATATGAAGAATTAAAAGCAAAAGTTCAAGAGCAATCATGGGATGCAATCGTTCAATCATCCGGAGTAGCAAAAGAGCGTATAATCGAGCTTAGTGAACTGCTCGCTAAAAGCAAAAATGCTGTTTTTGCTTGGGCGCTTGGATTAACGATGCACTCGTTTGCAACAGACAATATTTCTCAAGTAGCAAATTTAGCATTACTACGCGGTTTCATAGGACGCAAAAACAATGGCTTAATGCCTTTCCGCGGACACTCAAGCGTACAAGGTACAGGAGAAATGGGTGCGGACCCATTCGTTCTTCCAGGAGGCGGTTGGGATAAGAAGAACGTGGAACGCATCGAAAAGCTTTGGGGCTTTGAACTGCCAAAATGGCAAGGCGACATTGTGGGCGTTTCTCTTGAAAACGCAATGCTTCCTGATGATCATGAGCGCAAATTGAAGCTTTATTATCTTTCTGGCGGAAATTTTCTAGAAACGATGCCGAATCCAAAATTCGTTGAAAAAGCGTTGGCGAACTTAGACATTCGAGTACATCAAGATATCATTTTGAATACGTCTACACTTGTGGATGCAAAAGAAGCCGTTATTGTATTGCCGGCAAAAACTCGCTATGAACAAGAAGGAGGCGGAACTAGTACATCTACTGAACGTATGGTGTACTTCAGCCCAGAAATTGAAGGAAACAAAAATCGCATCAAAGAAGCGCGGGCAGAGTGGAAGATTTATATCGATCTTGCAAAAAGGGTAAAGCCTGATACAGCACACCTTGTTGATTTTAAAGATGCTCAAGCTATTCGTGAGGAAATTGCCAAAGCAAACCCAAATTATGATGGCATCCAATATTTAAAAAAACAAGGAGACGTATTTCAATGGGGTGGCGCATGGCTATGCGAGGACGGTATTTGTCCAACACCAGATGGTAGAGGTAATTTAATTCCAGTTGACATCCCTAGCTTGGATAAGCCTGACGGAACCTTTTACATTACAACAAGACGAGGCAAGCAATTTAATTCTATGGTTTTCAAAGAAGTTGATCCTTTTAATGATGCTGAACGTTATGATGTTTTGATTAATCCAGAAGATGCAAAGCGCTTAAACATACTGGATGGAGAAGGCATTGTCGTATACAACGAGCATGGAACTTTTCAAGGCAAAGCTCGTTATGCTGAAATCACAAAAGGAAACATTGGACTCCATTTCCCAGAAGGAAACGTGTTGATACCACAAGGAATTTATGATGGGCCTTCTGGAATTCCTCAATATAGTGTGGCGGCAAAAGTAGAAAAAGCAGAACGCTATTTAGCTGAAAAAGATACGAAGTATCTCGAAAAACGCATTGATGACTTAGAGGATACACCTGCATAATGCAATGAAGCCCGAGCAATCGGGCTTTTCTGAAATCAAGGCTAGAGGTTCTGCTGTTCACGATAGGCTGTTTTCGTAAACTTTAGCTTTTCGACGCACGATACAAGCGTGACATAGCAAGCGTATCGCTTGCCTGACAGTCGAAAAGCTATAGTATAGTAAAGCAATCTTTTAGAAAAGAGCCTAACGATAAAAATGAACATCTTTCTCCTAAAATGTCCACATACGTCCACTTTGGGCTAACGTGATCGTTCCATCAAATATAGCTTTTGCTTCTTCCACTAATTGATTAAGGTCCCCAAAGTGCGGTAAATGAGTAAGACAAAGCTCTTCTACCCCTGCCTCTTTGGCAATGAATGCGGCCTCATGGCTATTCATATGACCAGCAGCTTTTCCATCTTGATCTGCATAAAAATTGCATTCACAAATAAGCAGATCGGCCCCTTTTGCAAAAGATATAAATTCTTCTTTAAAACTAGTGTCAGACGTATAAACAATTGTATGTTCACCATCTGTTATTCTCATCGCATAGCACTCAACAGGATGATCTGTTTTTAAGAACGAAATCGTAAATGGACCGATGGTTAAAGACTTATTTGGGTCATATGCTTTTCCGATCGAAACATCCTTAAAAGTTAACGTTTGGAATTGTGGATCATTTCTATGTGCATAAATAGGAAGAACCTCTTTTGAATGATTTAACATTCCTCCAATTAACCGTGCATATTGTAGTGGACCAATATCAGCGACATGATCATAATGATAATGAGATAAAATGACCGCATTTAATTGCTCTATTTGAATGTAATTTTGCAGCTGTGATAGTACAGCACTCCCACAGTCCACTAATAAACGAAAGTTATTCTTTTCAAGTAAATAACCGGAAGTAGCTTCATTTTTTCTCGGATAACCTCCCCAAAAACCTACAACTGTTAACTTCATCATTCAATACCTCTCCTTATAACTCTTTCTTTCAATATACCCTTTTTGATAAAAAAATGCACGAATCATCATTTTTGTTACAAAACAGTATTGACATATCCCAAACTGTTATAATACAATATGAACAACAACAACACGGAGGGGATACGAAATGTTAGAAAAGGTGACTGAATTTTTTAGAAATTTACCAGCTAAAAAATGTATAGAATGTGGAAAAGAAATGGAAGAACAACATGAATGTTATGGAAATGTTTGTAATGAATGTTTACATGTAAAATAAAAAACGTTAGAATGATATTTTTCTTGTTTTGAAGGCAATCTTTAATAGGTTGCTTTTTTTTTTTTGATTCATTTTTTATTTTCATGAAGACTTTCATAGATTACGAAATATAAATGATGTTAGAATACATAAAATTTGACATTAAGGATATAATTAATTTACATTTAAATGGTAACAATCATTCAAAACTATTGTTCATCCATCTTTCTTAGTTTTCCGCAAAAGTTTCTGTATTTCTAAATTCTTTATTGAACAAATATCACAAAAAATTTATAGAAAGAAGGAACATTATGGGAATAGACCAAGAGGCGGTACAGCCAAGAGAAACATTTAACAAAGTACCACTTATGATTGTTTTAATTTCAGGAGCTTTTGTCGCTATTTTAAATCAGACGTTATTAGGTACAGCATTGCCTCATATCATGCAAGATTTACACCTCGATGCGAATACTGCACAGTGGTTGCAATCTATTTTCATGCTTGTGAATGGGATTATGATCCCGATCACAGCTTTTTTAATTGAAAGATTTACGACAAGGGGACTATTTCTTACAGCAATGAGTTTATTTGCCTTTGGCACAGCGGTTTGTGCTGCTGCTTCAAATTTTGGCATATTGATGGCTGGAAGAGTTGCTCAAGCTGCTGGGGCTGGTATTATCATGCCGCTAATGCAAACGATTCTATTTCTTATTTTTCCTGTTGAAAAACGCGGTTCAGCAATGGGGATGTTTGGTTTAGTGATTGCTTTTGCTCCAGCTATTGGTCCAACTTTATCCGGTTGGCTTGTGGAACATTTTCCATGGAGAAGCTTATTTTATGTGATTTTGCCGATCGTTATGATCGACTTAATCGTTTCTTATTTTATACTCAAAAATGTTACGAAACAAACGTTTCCACAAATTGATATTTTATCTATCCTCTTTTCTACTTTGGGGTTTGGCGGTTTGTTATATGGATTTAGTACAGCTGGAAATAGTGGTTGGACGAGCGATTCCGTTATAATCTCCTTGATAATCGGGGCCATTTTCCTCGTTTGGTTTATAAGGAGACAGTTAAAATTAGATCATCCAATACTCGAATTTAAAGTCTTTAAAGATAAATTGTTCACCTTAACAACTGCTATTGGCATGATTGTATTTATCGCGATGATCGGTTCAGCCATCATTTTACCGTTGTTCATGCAAAATATGCTCGGCTTTTCTGCATTTGAATCAGGATTAGCTCTTTTGCCAGGTGCCCTTTTAATGGGATTTATGAATCCCATTACCGGAAGATTGTTTGACAAATATGGCGCCAAATGGCTCGCAGTTGGTGGATTAACGATATTAACTGCGACAACATTTATGTTTACGAATTTATCAAATGCAACAACGTTTACTTTTATAACAGTAGTGAATACAGTAAGGATGTTAGGAATTGCAATGGTCATGATGCCTGCAACAACAGCAGGACTAAACCAGCTGCCTGACCATTTAATTCCACACGGCACAGCGATGAACAATACAATGCGCCAAGTAGCTGGTGCGATAGGAACGGCCTTGCTTGTAACGGTTATGTCTAGCCATGCCCTTCCCGAAAAAGGAATCAATGGAATCATCCATGGTGTGAATGTGTCGTTTTTTGTTGCTGGCACTTCTACTCTCATTGCACTTATCATGTCCCTATTTATTAAAAACGCTCAAGATGAAGGCGTAAAGATGATCAACGAAAAAAGAATTGGATAAAAAGTTCAAATCTCTAAAAAGTCCAGAACGGTTTTTAATTTAACCGTTCTGGACTTTTTAAGCAAGTTGAATTGCGAATAATGAGTGAAAGAGGAAGCTGATATACTTCTTTCGTTTTATAATTTTTATATTTTATTTGATTCATCATGACATTCATCGCTTTATGCGCCATTTCTTTTACCGGCTGATGAACGGTCGTAATCATAGGATCAAGCAATTCTGTTATCGCTTGGTTATCATACCCGACAACTGCTAATTGTGTTGGAACATCAATTCCTAGCTTTTTAGCTTCGGAAATGACTCCTGCAGCCACTTCATCAGAACCCGTAAATATTGCCGTCGGTCGATTGTCCAAAGCCGCTAATTTCTGCAAAACTTTTTTTCCATCTTCAAATGTAAATACATTTTGAAAAACAAGTTTTGGATCTATTTGCAGGCCATGTTCAGAATGTGCTTTTCGAAATCCCTTTTCTCTTGCTTTCGTGACATTGCTTTTTATGTTTCCACAGCAATAGGCGATCCGCATATGTCCTTGATCAATTAAATGAGTCGTCGCCACATATCCCCCGTACTCTTGGTCAATATGTACCATGGGAATGTTTGCTTTTTGATCATATTCATTACAAAGCACAATCGGACCATAGTCAAGGAATGGCTCAATTTGTTTCCAATCGTTTAATAAAGTCGTTAAAATGACGCCATCTACTTGTTTTGTTTTCAATAAGTTTAAGTAATCAAGCTCTTTTTTAGCGGAGTATAGCGTTTGGCAAACAATGAGCTGGTAATGATATTCTGAAGCGGCTATTTCTAGCGATTCGACCAACTGGCCGAAAAACGGGTTCATCACCCGAGGAATAATGACGGCAATCATTTCTGTTTTTTGATTTCGTAAACTTCTAGCAGAGGAATTAGGTACATAACCTAATTGTTTCATAGCTTCTATTACTAATTGCTTCTTTGCTTCCGAAACGTACGGATGGTTGTTAATGACCCTGGAAACAGTTGTTCGAGATAACCCTGCTAGCTTTGCGACATCTTCAATTGTAGCCATTTGGCATCCTCCTACACTTTCGAAACCGCTTTCGATAAAATGATTATAAAGGAATCAAAATATTATTTTCAATAAATATAGCCTATTTCATAAAAAATCTAAAAATTTTCCATTTAAATAATGATTACGTTGACAATCCTTTAAATAAGTAAAGTTCAAATAATTCGGCAATTTCTTCTTTATCGAGCGGTTTATGACGCTTCTCCCAATCAAAGATAAGTGCAATGTAAAGCTTCAGCATAACAAATGCGGTTATTTCCGGATTACAAGGCTGTATTTCACCTTTTGACATTGCGGATGTAATTTTTTCTTTAATATATTGTATAATCATCTGTTCTACTTTGTTCACAACTTCTTGAACAGCTGGAGTCCCAAGCTCTTGGCTTTCTTGAAAAATCTTAATCATTAGCTGATGTTTTTTTCGGTACTCCAACATCCTATACAGTGCCCAGTGAACATTTTCAAAAAATGGTCTTTTTGGATCAATAACACGATTTGCTTCTTCCTTCATTTTAGAAAGGAGAGAGAGCGTTATTTCATCAAATAATTCTTCCTTGCTTTTGAAAAAGGTATAAATTGTTCCTTTCCCTACATTCGCCATTTTGGCTACTTGATCCATCGTTGTCGCCTTAAAACCAAACTGGGAAAACGATTTTGTCGCAGCTTCAAGGATGGCTTGTCTACGGTTAAAATTCAATATTCAACACCCCTAATGTGACTAAATAACCATTTCAGTCAAATAGTTCAAAAATTACTTTATCAAGTTACTTATTGATTGTCAAATGGTTTTCATTATGAAAAGCACGTACATGTAAGCTTGTTTCTGGAATGTTTTCTCCCACTTTCAAACCGTAAATAAAATGAGCACTGATATTAACAGTGCCCGCTAGTGTAAACGAAGAAACTGCAGTACATCCCGAACCGCCTGTTTTCCTTGGTCGATGCAATCAGGAATACCTAATCCTTCAAAAGAAGATCCGGTTAAATAAACACCAGGATAAGTTGTTGCCATCTTATCCCTTATTTCTTTGATTTTTTCATTATGACCGACCAAATATTGAGGCATCGAATTCATGAGGCGAGAAACTACAGAAAATTCAGGTTTCCCTTCTATACGCATGATGCGGTTTAAATCATCAAGGACCGTTTTTACGATAATCTCATCAGATTGCTCAACAATCGCTTCATCTCCAGCTTTCCCAACATACGCTCTTAACAATGCCTTTCCTTTTGGTGCCGTATGGGGCCATTTTTTATGCGTCCACGTACAAGCGGTAATCGTAAACCCACTATTTCTTGCAATGACAAATCCTGTACCTTTTGTCGATGACTTGATCACATCCTCTGGGAATGCCATTGCAACCGTAGCGACTGATGTAGCTGGCATGTTTTTTAAGTAAGTGAAACTAGCTCCTTGCTCCTTAAACATGGAAGGGATTGCCTGATGACCCGTTGAAATAATAAGGCTATCTGCCTCTAGCACCGAGCCGTCGCTTAAATGGAGCCTATATCCTTTTTCAAGTCGTTCAATTTCCGTTACTTTTATTCCTTTTTTTACATGGACTTCGTCAAACCTATTTTCCACAGCTTTCACAATGGATTGTAATCCTGTTTTAACCGTTTGAAAAATACCTTTTTTCTTATTCGGCTGTTTTTGATTCTTTCTTGGCATCGATTTTTTCAAGCCGAAAATTAAGCTTCTATGCTTTTGTTCCATTTCATAAAAATGCGGGAAGGTTGACATCAAACTTAATTGGTCAATATCTCCAGCATAAATGCCAGATAAAAGAGGTTCAATTAAATGTTCAACGACCTCGTCTCCAAATCTTCTGCGAAAAAATTGACCTAAAGATTGGTCACCTTTCACCTCTTTTGCCGGCAAAACAAAATCTCCAGCAGCCCGTAATTTACCTGATAGAGAGAATAAACTAGATGTAAGAAATGGAAGTATGTTTGTCGGAATTCCCATAACGGCACCCTCTGGGATCGGGTGAAGCCTATCTCTTGCAAAAATATAAGATTGACCTACGCTATTATTGACAAGTTCGCTTTCTAAGCCTACATCCTTTACTAATTGCTGTGCACTTTTTTTCCGTTCTAAAAATGAATCAGGACCACGTTCGATTGTAAAACCGTTCCGTTGAACGGTTTCAATTTTGCCACCTAGACGAGGCTTTGCTTCAATTAAATATATGTCAACAGGCAGCTCTTTTTCTTTTACTTTTTTTTGCAAGTAAAAGGCTGCAGAGATACCAGTGATTCCCCCGCCAATAATTACGACTTTTTTCTTTTGTTCCATGCAAACCGCCTTCTTTAATTTGAATAATGGTTCCTAAGCTTTATTCAAATGCTT
This sequence comes from Bacillus alveayuensis, assembly GCA_030812955.1. GTDB lineage: Bacteria > Bacillota > Bacilli > Bacillales > Aeribacillaceae > Bacillus_CB > Bacillus_CB alveayuensis. The sequence goes on along the minus strand of JAUSTR010000004.1, from coordinate 22,558 downwards.
TAAAACAACTGTTGCTAATGCGTCAATAAACTCCGGTTTCGCATTCGGCATTTCTGGACGATAATAACTCGCACCAAGCTCATCCGTTACCGCTTTACATTCAATATCATTATCATATAAGACTTCTAAATGGTCAGCGACAAATCCGACCGGAATATAAACAAAAGCACGATAGCCTTTATGTTCAAATAAATCCCTTGTTAAATCTTGCACATCAGGACCAAGCCATGGCTCTGGCGTATTTCCCGCACTTTGCCAGCCGACAGCATAATCAGAAACGCCCGCTTGTTTCGCAATTAATTCAGCTGATTCTTGAAGCTGATTTGGATATGGATCACCCATTTGAATAATTTTTTCTGGCAAGCTATGAGCTGACACAATGAGCACTGCTTTTTCCCGCTCTTCATCTGTCATTTTCTCATATGTTTTGCGAACTTCTTTTGCCCAATAATCAATAAACTTCGGCTCTTTATACCAGCTTTCAATCGTTGTGATAGTTGGACCTCCAAGCTTTTCAGCTGTTTCAATCGCGCGTTTGTTATAAGATTGAATACTAAATGTTGAGAAATGCGGAGCTAACACAATGCTTACTGCTTCTTGAATACCGTCTTGCTTCATTTCCTTTACCGCATCTTCTATAAATGGCTCAATATGCTTTAACCCTAAATAGGACGTAAATTCAATTTCATCTTGAATTTGATTTAAATGCTCTTCTAGCTTTTTCGCTTGTTCTTGCGTGATTTTGGCAAGAGGTGAAATCCCCCCTATTGCCTTATAGCGATCTTTTAAATCTTGTAATGACTCTTCATCCGGCTTTCTTCCATGGCGTATATGTGTGTAATAACGCTCAATATCTTCTTCTTTATAAGGGGTTCCATATGCCATTACTAAAAGTCCCATCTTTTTTTTAAGCATGAACATAGCACCTCACTTAATTTGCAAATTTCATTCAGTTATAAAAAATCCATATGCCCATTTTTCGTCTTTTTAAACATACATTAAGACCTTTTTGTATACTCGTGAATAAAAGCTGTTAATCTTTTTAACGTTTCCGGTTTGACTTGTGGAAAAACGCCGTGGCCGAGATTAAAAATAAAGCCATTATGCTCTATTCCAGCATCTAATATTGCTTTTACTCGTTCTTCTATAACATCCCATGGTGCTAATAAAACAGCCGGATCAAGATTTCCTTGCAGCGACTTCGTCAAGCCCATTTCTCTTGCTTCTGCAATTGGCAGGCGCCAATCTAATCCAACAACGTCTAATGGTAAATCATGCCACTCTTTGGCTAAATGGCCAGCTCCAACACCAAACATAATGAGCGGTACATTTTTTTCCTTTAATGACGAAAAAATGCGTTTCATCGTCGGTTTAATAAAGTAGCGGTAATCTGAAACATTTAAGGTGCCAACCCAAGAATCAAAGATTTGAATCGCTTTTGCCCCAGCATCTATTTGAGCTTTTACATATGTAATGGTCATATCCGCCAATTTATCCATTAAAGCAAACCAAGCTTTCGGCTCTGCATACATAAAGGCTTTCGTTCTATTATAGTTTTTCGAAGGACCACCTTCAATCATATAGCTCGCAAGTGTAAATGGAGCACCAGCAAAACCAATTAACGGAACCGATAATTGTTCTGTTGTTAAAATTTTAATTGTCTCTAATACATAAGGAATATCTTGTTCTGGATGAATTTCACCAAGCTTTTCAACATCTTTAAGCGAACGGATGGGATCATCAATAACAGGCCCGACACCCGGCTTTATTTCAACTTGTACACCAATCGCAGGAAGTGGCGTCATAATATCTTTATATAAAATGGCGGCATCAACACCGTACTGTTCAACAGGCAGTCTTGTTACATAAGCACAAAGCTCAGGCTGGTGTGTAATCTCAAATAAGCTATATTTTTCTTTTAACGCACGATATTCAGGCTGAGAGCGTCCTGCTTGCCGCATATACCATACGGGTACATATTCTGTTTTTTCTCCGCGGCAAGCCATTAAAAATGTATCGTTAAACTCTTTTAATTGAGTCATCGGAATCCCCCTTTAAAAGCAAATCACTCATTTCATTCTAAACCTATCCTTTTAAACTATAACGTTTTCAGCTTTTTTTGTATAGAAATCTTAAAGAAATTTCATAAAATAGACGAATCCCCCAACTAATCTCATGCTTCCTTTTCCCTACCAAGAAGGAGCAACAAAATCCGTACCTTCCCCTTCTGTTTTCGTTTGTGGGTTATAAGGAACTACTTGAAAAGAGATTTTGGAGAAAATGTTCACATAAGACAATTCATAGGATCCTTTTCCTCTTATGGATGAGATCAATTCTTTTTCTCCTTTTTCATTTTTTTCATAAATACGATAAATAACCCGTTCATCTTCTTGTGGTGTCCATGTGAGTGTAATCGTAAATAGCTTAATCGGGTGAAAATGATAAGCTACTTGGACGCTTTTCAATGGTTTGAGTCTAATTGGACTTTCAAGATCTTCTACGTCTTCTGGAACCGTAAAAGCCTTCATCGCTTCTAGATGAGTATCTTTTAATATGTCTTTAAATAGTTTTGTCGGATACGAGCTTCCTCCTTTTAAGTAATGGTGTTTGTCCGTTTTATCATATCCGATCCAAACGGCTCCTGTTACCTCGGGAGTATAACCAGCAAACCATGCATCCATTACCGCTCCTTTTATTTTTGGAAAGGAAGTTGTTCCCGTTTTTCCTGCTAAAGCTCCATGATATTTGCCTGATTTTCCTGTTCCTTGGACAACGACTTGCTCTAACATTCTTGTCATATTCCAAGACGTTTGCGGAGAAAATACTTGTTTTGTTTTTTTCTTCGCTTTTGCTACCGTCTTTCCATCTTGATCAACTATTTTTTCAATAAAGTATGGATCGCTATATTGCCCGTTTTGAGCAAATGTTCGATACGCATTAGCTACAGCAAGTGGAGAAACCCCATACTTCAAGCCGCCTAACGCAATGGCTAGTCCTTGATCTTCAATAAAAATTCCGTTATTTTCCAAATATTTTTTACTTTCATGAATTCCAAATTTATTCAGCACCCATACTGCTGGGGCATTTTTCGATTGAATTAAAGCATCAAACATCGTGATAGATCCATCATAATGATGATCGTAATTTTTTGGTTCATAGCCATCGTATTGAATACGTTCATCTTTTAAAAGGGAATATGGTTCAAACAACCCTTCTTCCATTGCAGGTCCATAGACCGCTAAAGGCTTTAAAATGGAACCAGGCTGTCTTTTTGTCGTTAATCGATTGAAGCCTTTGCGAACATAGTCACGCCCAGCAATAGCTGCCACTACTCCTCCTGTGTCATTATCTAATAAAATAAACGCCCCTTCTGCATGATGATCTGTTCCAGGAAAATATTGAGTCTCTTGAAATTTTTCGTAGGCTTTTTGCTGAATATGAACATCAAGTGGAACTATAATTTTATACCCCCCTTTTAAAATCGCTTCATTTGATAAATGGTACTTCTTTTCCGCTTCATCTAATACCATATCAATATAAGTTGAGAGCCAAGGCATTTCTTGTTTTTCTTTTATATTCAGGCTAAGAGTTTTTCCTTTACTTAAAACAGCTTCCTTCGCCGAGATCATCTTTTGCTTTTCCATTAAGTCCAATACAATATTTCTTCTTTCTTTACTTTTTTCTGGATGAAGAATTGGAGAATAGGTTGATGGTGCTTTTGGAATTCCTGCTAGCAAAGCTGCTTCATCAATGGTTAAATCGGAAACATTTTTATTGAAATAATAATTCGCAGCTGCTTGAATTCCGTATGCACCATGTCCAAAATACACTTGGTTTAAATACATTTCTAATATTTTTTCTTTACTGTATCTCCGCTCAAGATTGATCGCAATAATGGCTTCTTTTGTTTTCCGTAAAATCGTTTTATCTTGAGATAAAAACACATTTTTGGCTAGCTGCTGCGTAATCGTACTGCCGCCTTCAACTTTTCTCCCCGTTAGAAAATCTTTATATAAGGCTCGACCGATTGATCGCAAGTCAATTCCGTTATGTTCGTAAAAACGTTTATCCTCAACAGCAATAAAGGCATTTTGCACATGCTTTGGAATATCACCAATTTCGACATATTCGCGATTTTCTACATACAACTTTGTAATCATATTCCCTTCCAAATCAATAAGGGATGAGGATGAATTTAAAACAAGCTTTTTTTCATCAATAACATAATTTCCAATAAATAATATAAACATGTATCCTATAAGAGCAACAAAGCAAGTAAGCACGATTATAGTTGATGTAAGGAAAAGTTTCTTTTGCAATCACTGTCACCTCAGTTTTATTATTGGTTATTAATGGATCTCATATGTATAATGAACTCATACAGGAGGTGAAAAGATGAATTTTTATATTACTTATGGAACTGTTGATTATTTAAACAAATTGCAAAAGCAATTTCCACAAGAATGCATGCTATTTTTGCAAAATGAACATACCGCAGTGCTTATGCATGAGACGATGGGCGAATCTGTTTTTCAACAGCCTAAAAAATATGAAGTGATTGACAAATCTGGCTCCATTGTCAGCAAAAAAGGTTTTGCTGTTTTAAATCATATTCCAGTCACGGATGAAGGAAGGCCGCTATTTGAATACTCCTTCAAAGAACGAGCCCGCCTCATTGAAAACCAAGGCGGTTTTGTTGCGATCCGAGTTCTCAAGCCTTTACAAAGTGATACGTATATTATTTTGACATTATGGGAAGACGAAAAAAGCTTTACAAACTGGAAAACATCACAATCCTTTGCGAAAGCACATCAAAAGAACAAGCACCTCGGAACAGATTCCGCAAAAAAGAACATTTTCCCAAGCCCTTCGTATGTAAAGACATACTATGTTGTCACAGAAGAAGATGAAACATAAAAAGAAGCTGGAATATGCAACCAGCTTCTTTTTTGTTGCACGAAAATAAATGTAAGATTTTATTACATATAACAATTAAAAAATAACAATAAACAATCTTATGTAATGAAAATTGACATTATTAGTTATTAATGATAACATTTTTTTAAGTTCTAATCCATTTGAATATTTTGTAATGAGGAGTGTGGAGATGGGAGAATTGACAAATTTTCAATTGAATTTGAACTTTGTCTGGACAGTGATGGCCGCTGCTTTAGTATTTTTGATGCAGGCTGGATTTACCATGTTGGAATCCGGTCTTGTCCGTGCTAAAAATTCGATCAATGTTGCTATGAAAAATTTAGTCGACATTCTAATTGTTTCAATTGTGTTCGTTTTGGTTGGATTCCCGATGATGTTTGGTGAAACTATGAATGGATTGTTGGGAACGGGAGGTTATTTTTTGCAAGGTTTTATGTCTGATGCAAATGCGTGGACATGGGCATTCTTATTTTTCCAATTAGCGTTTGCGGGTACGGCTACAACTATTGTTTCAGGAGCTATCGCAGAACGCACAACCTTTTCTTCCTATTTAGTCATTTCTTTTGCCATATCTTTATTTATATACCCTCTTTTTGGACATTGGGCATGGGGGAATTTATATATCACCGATCAAGATGGCTGGCTAAGTAAAATGGGATTTATTGATTTTGCAGGTTCAACGGTCGTTCATTCTTTAGGGGCTTGGGTTGCCTTAGCCGGGGTCATCACAATCGGTCCACGGATTGGAAAATATAATGAAGATGGTACAGTGAATAAAATCCATAGCAGTAGTATAACGATGGCTACTTTAGGTGTTTTTTTATTATGGTTTGGATGGTTTGGATTTAATGCAGGTTCAACCACTTCAGGTGATGAAAGCATTGCCGTAATAGCGCTCAATACCCAATTGGCAGCAGCTGCAGCAGGCATAGCAGCCATGTTTCTAAGTTGGTTTTTAAATCAAAAACCGCTCGTAGAAGATATATTAAATGGCGTTTTGGCAGGATTAGTGACAATTACAGCAGGATGTAATACAGTGTCTCCATTAAGCGCTATGATTATGGGTTTTATTGGAGGAGTGATTGTTGTCGTATCGATGCGTTTCATCGATCAAAAATTGAAATTGGATGATGCTGTTGGTGCCATTTCGGTTCACGGCGTGTGCGGCGCTTGGGGAACAATAGCGGTCGCTCTTTTTGCGAAAGAAGAGATGCTGGACGCTGGAGGACGGCTTAAACAATTAGGTGTGCAAGCATTAGGAGTAGGAACGGCTTTTGCATGGGCTTTTTTGATTGGTTTATTGATTTTTAAGATTATGAAAATGTCGATGAGAGTTCGGGTCACACCACAAGAAGAAATAGAAGGATTAAATGTTTCCGAGCACGGCGCTACAATCGCAATGGTTGATACGATTTCTTCAATGAAAGAAATTGCCGCATCCCGCGGTGATCTAACGAGAGTACTTCCCGTTTACATTGGTGATGATACGGCACAATTAAATTCTGCATTTAATGAGATGGTGAGTTCTCTGAATCAACTCATGGTCGCGGTTAAGGAAGATGTTAAAACCGTTAGAAATTCGAGTGCCCAAATGTTAGAGCATGTACATTCGATCGAAAGCCATATGCATCTTCAACTAGAAAATACCTACTCTACCAATGTAAGTATTCAAAATATTCGTGATGGAATTGATGTCGATAATCAATATAATCAAAGAGTCTTAAAAACAATAGGAGAAAGTGTCGATTCTTTTCACATTCATACACAGGAAATGGATAGCATTAAGCAGTTAAGTCAACATGTATCAGACTGGATCAAACAAGTGCAAGGCGAAATGAATGAAACGATGCACTCAATGGATGCAATTAAATCACATATTCACAATTTAAATATTTTTACCGATGAAGTTGGAGATGCTATCAATTTAATTGAAAGTGTATCCAAACAAATTAATTTGCTTTCTCTCAATGCTCAAATTGAAGCTACACGAGCTGGAGAATCCGGGAAAGGTTTCGCTGTAGTGGCAAATGAGATTAACAAATTATCGGAGCAAACGAAATCTTCAGTAAAGAAAATAAGAGATTCAATTGAGACGAATCTTTTCGGTTTGAAACAAGGAGTTATACAAATTGATCAAGTTTATGTTAGCATGGATAAAGTATTCCATACCATGACAAATGAAATGGAAAATATCAGACAAATTTTAGAGAAAATCGATAACGTTCATAAAGAAACACAACAATTTTTGACAACTTTCGAGAGAATTTATGAAAATTCATCCGAATTAGAAGCTTCGAGACAGGAAAAAATGGCACAGTTAGAGGAAATTTCAGCTATGTCGGAAAGCATTGCCGAAGCGTCGAAAAAAACATTCCATGATCTCCAACACATCACTCAGAAGACAAGAACCTTATCTATCATCACGAAGGAATTAGAGGAAAAAGTGGGTCAATTTAAAACAAGTGCAAAACATGCTCAGTCAGTGCCTGTCCATTCATAATATTTATGAAAATCATTATCGCAATATTTAACTGAACTAGAAGAACAAATTGAGGAAATTAATAATTCAACGTACAATGATAATGTTGAGGTACAAGTCTCAATAAAAGATGTTTTAAATAAACCATTTGTGTCGAAACTGCACATGCTTTTCAAGTTAAAGTTGGTGTAAAGTTTGCTGGGGCTGTATTTAATGCTGCTATTGGTTTTGCTGTTGGCGGTGGAGTCGGAGCTATTCAATCATTTATTATAAAAAAAGGTAAAGAAGAGGCACAAAGATTGTTTACCAAAACTGTAGTTAGTCGTTTAAAAGCATGGGGAGCACCAAAGTTAGCTTTAGCTGTAGGCGTTTCTGTCGCTGTTGCCTTAAATTATTTAGATATTGGAACTCAAATTGCTAAACAGCTTGATAAAAGAGATAAGAGACCTAATAATGGTTGGATAGACCTTTATTAAATTTAAAGGGTGATTGATTGTCAATGAAAAATTTAAACAAATACGTTTTCCTATTTATTTGGGTGGCATTATTTTTATATTTTTATGATATGTTTATGCCCAAAGGTATTCTTTATTTTATCATAGGGATACCAACTCTTTTTTTTAGTGCTATCTTTATTTTAAAAGTTTTTAACAACTAAAAAAAGATGTGAAAAATTAATGTTCCAAAAACTAGACCTCCTTGATTTTTGAATAATCAGGAGGTCTAGTTTAATAGTCAACCTGTTAAAAGATTGGTAATAATTAATATATAGAATTTCTTGCTCCGGTCAAGTCCAAATTATTGGGTAAATTCCCCTTTGATAGACAACATGGACCTGATGACTTGATGTACGGTTGGTAAGTCCGGCAAGTCTCCCTGACGGTCGCCTTCCCGGACCCATCATCATGTTGTCAAGGACCAGGCGTGTCAAGGAGCTTTCGGGCATATCTTCGCTTCGATCCGGTATTCCACGTTCTCCTTGACACGGCGAAGAGGGCAAGTGGTAAACTTAGCTTTGCGTCAAAAATCGTTTCTTAATATATAAATAAACAAAAACATAAATAAATAGAAGGTTAACTGCCAAGTGTCCAATACTAAATCCAAAGCCTTTTTTCATGAAGACAGCGATCGCAAAGACAGCTTCTTGAATGACAAGCATGATGAATAATAATGTTAAAAAGCTATTTACTTTCGCTTTGTTTGAAACTGGATATAATTGTGGTATGATGAACATTTCATATTGCTTATGCAAACGAACGAGCTGTATTCCTGTTAAAAATAAAAGTGAAGCAGCTAAAAAAATATATCCAACAAATGACAACGGCACAAGAAAAAGAATGACAGCTCCAATAACTAATAAGCGAACAAAAATTCCAAAATAGTCGCCAGTTCTCATAAATGAACGGGTGAACAAATATAAATACGTATTTTTTTGCTGATGAGAAATGAGATTAAAAATCCAATTCATCCACTTACGATGCTTCACTTGATTTTTCAGTTTAGGGACATCTGTAAATAAATGAGCGATTCGATAAAAATTATTCCGTCTCCTATTTTCTGCCTCAATTAAATACTCCCATTTTAACGGTTTGTTTTTCGTGATCCGCACAAAATAGTAAGCATACAATACAATAATGAGATAAAGCGTCATCACAAATGGATACTCTTTGCTAATGAGAAAATATAGAAGAAGGAAATTTAGGAAAAAACGAATCAAAACATCCATGAATTGTGAAAAACGATCTGGAAAAATTGTCATTTTCCATTGAATCCATTGATTCCACCATTTGATTAGTAAAAGCTGTATAAAAAGGAGCATTAAATCGTATTGATGAACCGGAAAAACTTTTACATACATAGGAATCATGATCAACGTTGCTGCAATTATGGAATACAATTGCGAAATATAACTAAAGATCAAAGCATTTCGGAAATACGGAGACATTTTCCTTTCAAGTGGAAGAAGGAATACGATATCGGCTTCTTTTAACAATGTACGGACATGGGCAAATGTAGTCGTTAGCGTTAAAAGAAAAGCGATAACAAAGGCAGCTGGAAAGTCAGCAGGTATGCTTTTTAGCCATCCTTGATACCAATACGCTCCTCCTCCTACAACAAAAATTAAAACAAAGAGAAGATGATCATTGAACATGTACCGTAAATACATACGAGTCTCTTTTATATATTCGGTTAGGCGAAGCCGCCAAATGTCTTGAACCGATTTCATTTCCCTTGCTCCTTCGTTAAGTGAATATATATATCATCTAGTGCAGCATTCGGCATATTAAATTGCTTTTGCAGTTCTTTTAACGTCCCTTTTGCCCGAATCTCCCCTTCATGCAAAATAATAAACGAATCACAATAACGTTCTGCTGTCGCTAAAATATGTGTAGACATTAAAATTCCTGATCCGGACTGTTTTGCTGTATCCATCATCTCTAACAACGAATGGATGGCTAACGGATCTAAACCGACAAATGGTTCATCAATGATATATAAAGAAGGATTGACTAAAAATGCACACATAATCATAACCTTTTGTTTCATTCCTTTGGAAAAATGCGCCGGGAACCATTTCAGTCTTTTATCCATGCGAAACTCTTTTAATAATGGATGAAGTCGTTCTTCAAACGTTTTTTCATCAATTCCATATGCCATTGCTGTTAGTTGCAAATGTTCATATAAAGTCAGTTCTTCATATAAAATGGGGGACTCAGGGATAAAGCTAAATTGCTTACGGTACTGTTCCGGATTTTCCGCCAATGTTTTACCATTTATTTTAATCGTTCCTTTTCTCGGTTCCATAAGGCCAATTATATGTTTAATCGTTGTGCTTTTCCCTGCACCATTTAACCCAATTAAACCGACCATTTCATTTTGATTTACTTCAAAGGAAATATTTTTCAATACTGGATTTTTTGAATAACCGCCTGTTAAGCCTTCAACTTTTAGTAGCGTCATCTTGAAAGAACCCTTTCTTTATGAATTGTTACATATTTATCATACCAAATTTTTACCCATTATTTCTTCTTTAAAAAAAGTATGAACACTTCATAATTGGACATGATATTTCATGAAGAGGGAAACCGAATAAATGAGGTGTTTGTTAAAGACCATTCAGTGATGTAACATCAGCTGCAATTAAACTTTTCCCGGCCTATATGGAGATGGTCAACACAGTTGTTGCTGTGAAAACATCTCTTAAAAGGGGATGGTTGCTTTGAACAGAGGTCCATCACTGTAACATCATTTTTTTAGTAAATGAGGTGTTTGTCAAAGACAATTAAGCCTTGTTTCACTAAATTTTCCCTCTTCAAGGGAACGGTCACAACGATCCGTTCCCTTTTTATTATGTCAATCATTCCACCCCTTTTTTCACTATGGTAATATAAATGTAAATAAAGGAAAGGGAGTGTTCATATGAGCGATTGTGTTTTTTGCAAAATTATTCATGACGAAATTCCAAGTGCGAAAGTGTATGAGGATGAGCACGTATTAGCCTTTATGGACATTACGCAAGTAACAAAAGGGCATACTCTTGTCATTCCGAAAGTACATAAAAAAGATATTTTTGAGCTGACACCTGAAATTTCCCGCAACCTTTTCGAAGCAGTACCGAAAATCGCCAATGCTATTAAAAAACAATTTCAGCCAGTTGGCCTTAATTTAATCAACAACAATGGCGAGCAAGCTGGTCAAACAGTTTTTCACTACCATATCCATATCATCCCTCGCTATGGGAAAGGCGACGGCTTTGGTGCTGTTTGGAAATCTCACGCAAGCGAATATACACCGGATGATTTACAGCATCTCGCTTCAACGATCAGAGAAGGCTTAGAATAAGGATCAACATTTTTTCAATTTCAAAAATGAGCATGTCAATAGTTTAATAAGGTCCTCAATAAAAAGGACCTTATTTTTGCTTACTTTTTTTAAAGGCTGTTTTCATAAACTCAAGCATATCGCTTGCTTGAAAATCGAAAATCTATAGTATAGTAAAGCAACACTCTTTTAGAAAAGAGCCTTTTTGAAAAAATTCATATTTATCCAAAACTTGTTTCATGGTAGGATGTTAATAAAAAATGATAGAAAAGGGAAATGAGGGAAAGATATGAATCGAGCATATAACTTTAATGCAGGACCATCAGCATTACCATTAGCTGTGTTGGAAAAAGCACAATCGGAATTATTAAACTTTAACGGAACAGGTATGTCTGTTATGGAGCTTAGCCATCGCAGCCAAGCGTATGATGAAGTCCATAACAAGGCAAAGCAATTATTAAAAGAAATATTACGAGTTCCGGATTCTTACGACATTTTATTTTTACAAGGTGGAGCAAGCCTCCAATTTGCCATGATTCCAATGAACTTCTTGCCTCAGGAAAAAAAGGCTTATTTTGTTCTTACAGGGTCTTGGTCTGAAAAAGCTTTAAAAGAAGCAAGTAAAATTGGAAAAACAGATGTCATTGCTTCAAGTAAAGAGGCGAACTACACGCATATTCCATACGATTTTCAAACAGAAAATCTTCATGATGCGGCATATTTACATATCACTTCAAATAATACTATTTTCGGTACGCAATGGAAAAAGTTCCCGAAAACGAATATTCCATTAATTGCCGATATGTCAAGTGATATTTTAAGCCGTGAAATCAATGTCGAACAATTTGATCTTATTTATGCTGGCGCTCAGAAAAATTTAGGCCCATCAGGAGTAACTGTTGTAATTATTCGAAAAGACTTACTCGAAAAGACCAATAATTATGTTCCTACCATATTAAATTATCAAACACATGCCAATAAAAATTCTTTATACAATACACCACCTACTTTTGCTATTTACATGCTTTCCCTAGTTCTTGAATGGGTGCAAACAGAAGGTGGTCTACTAAAAATTGAACAAAGAAACAAAGAAAAAGCAGAAATCGTTTATAGAGCTATCGATGAGAGTGAAGGTTTTTACAAGCCACATGCTCATCAAGACAGCCGTTCTAACATGAATGTCACCTTTACATTACCGTCAAAAGAACTAACACAACAATTCCTTGAAAAAGCGAAAGAACAAAATTTAATAGGCCTAAATGGTCATCGCTCCGTTGGTGGTTGTCGTGCTTCCATATACAACGCTGTACCTTTAGAAGCGTGTGAAAAACTAGCACAATTTATGGCAGATTTCAGAAAAAAGTATTAAGTAATTCATCTAAAAGAACCAATCATAAATCATGCAAATAAAATTCACAAAAATTTCTAACTTTTATTCTTTGCTTCCTACTGATATAATAGCTTTAGAGTGTTTATGATTGATTCGATTGTTCTTCAAAACAGAAATGTTTAGCTTAATCAGTTAGGAACAGGTGGTTAAAATGCACGGAACCCGCCCATTTTGGTCGGGTTTCGTCATTGTACGTAATAAAAAATTAAGCCAAATAACATGGATACAACACCACCAGTAGCTAATAGTAATGCTCTTTGCCTCAATACTCGTTTAGGTGGATATGAATTCGTTGTATTAGCTAGCTTCATGTAATGAAAAGTACCAACAAAAAAAAGGAAGCTAATTACAAAAAATAAAAAAATCAATCCAGCCAAACAAATCCCCTCCTCTATTTATAGGTATGCACGATGTTTCCAACCTATGTTGTTTAAAATGAAGCACAAAACGGGAATGATAATATAGTTAATTGGATCTCCCTAGACGAAAAAAGCCGTAGTCCCAAAGTTAATGCAGCAAAGCGGACGATGCGGTTTACTCACATCTTGTCTGCCATTTTTTATAATCAAAAACGTGAGAAAAACAATTTTGAAACATAAAAAATTTGGAATGGAGTGATCTTCCATGTCTAGAAGTAAATCTTTTTTGTTAGGAATGGTAGTCGGTGGTGCTATCAGTGGAGTTGTGACACTGTTATCAACACCTTCATCAGGTAAAGAGCTGAGAAATCGCCTTAATGAGAATTACAAGAAGATTAACGATTTATTGACGGAATTAAAGAATGAAGGAAGCAACCTCAAAGAACAAATAACAAATTGTGCAAAAGAAAGCATCCACGTTGTCAAAGAAGTATCCTCTGATTTAAATCAATCGATTCTTGCTTGGAAAAAAGAAATCGAGCCGCACAAACAAGAAATTAAGCGAGAACTTCATGAAATTGAAGAGAAAATAAAAGAATTGGAAAATTCACTCAAACAATAAATGACGTGGCATACCATACCCTTCGATTTGTAGCCACGATCGCTTTAAGTTGCAAATTTGCCTTTCTCCCCCTCAAAAGGATGGAGAAGGCGCTCCTCCAAAGCGAACGGTTCTTATATTGCTTCCGCTCAAACCTTCCATAATTCTTTCATTCTCTTTTCGTATGTAAATCTCCTTTTATTTTTGTCACTTTTCCATTATGAATGCTCCGATAAACATATAAAAGAGTTGATTTATGAAGGAAAGCGTTTCACTTGCTTGACAGTCGAAAAGCTATCGTATAGTAAAGCAACATCTTTGAGAAAAGAGCCATTTAAAAAGAAGTGAAGCCTCTCTTTTGATCATCTTCACTGTTATATTTATTGTTACAGTATAGCAATGATTAAATCATTTTTCCTGCGTGTCTTTTGAAACACAACGGTTATACCCAATATTCTTTTATGTTATTTTTTATTTAAAAATTTTGTAAATTTATATCTTTATTAATCTTTATTTTATTGGCATAATAGATAGTAACAAACTTCGATAGCATAATAAAGTAGGTGGGGGAAAATGAAAAGAACGTTTAACAATTACTCGGTGAAAGACGCACTTTTATTTAGCCAAAGAGTTGGTCAATTAAGCAAGGCACTATGGAAATCGATTGAGAAGGATTGGCAGCAATGGATCAAACCATATGATTTAAACATCAATGAACATCATATTTTGTGGATTGCCTATCACTTAAAAGGAGCTTCCATTTCTGAAATCGCTAAATTCGGTGTTATGCACGTCTCAACAGCTTTTAACTTTTCAAAGAAATTAGAGGAACGGGGATTTTTAACATTCTCAAAAAAAGAAAATGATAAACGGAATACGTACATTCAATTAACTCCCGAAGGAGAAAAATTGCTTTTGAAGCTTCTCGAAGATTATGATCCTACCCGAAATGCGGTTTTTAAAGGGGCCTTACCATTACAAAATTTGTATGGAAAGTTTCCTGAACTCATTGAAATGATGACAATTATTCGCAATATTTATGGTGATGATTTTATGGAGATTTTTGAACGCTCCTTTAACAACATTGATCAAAACTTCATTGAAGAAGATGGGAAAATCAAGAAAAAGGAAGATGAAATACGAGAACCTGTTTTAGAAGGAACTATAAACGAGAGATCAGGCGCTTAAAATCTTTCATCATCTCTTTAAATAAACCTTGCTCATACATGGCCTCTATCGTTTCATTCACATCAAGCTTAGGATTTAACTGTCCAGCAAAAAGCGTAAGGAGATCTGTGAAATATAACAATCCTTGCGCTTTTTGTTCTCTATGTTCTTGTGAAAGCTCCTCACACATTTGTAAAATTTGCTCTACTTCTTTTTTTGTTAATCCGTTTTGGATCACTAAATGATAAAACGGATATTTCGCCTTTTCGGTCATTTGCAGTAATAGCTTAATATAATATTCCAACGTTTCAATCTTATTTTCAAATTCCTTCATCGTATCCCATCTTTCCCCGTTATATCATATTATTGCTTGAATCATATTTTATCGTATTATAATAGACAAAAAAAGTAAGAGAATTTCATGAATAAAATTTGCTGAAAACAAACCTATCATATATTGTCAAATAAAGGTATACTATATTTATACAATGATAAAGGCAGTCCAAGCTATCTTTTTTTGCAAATATTTGTTAATGTAGTATGTACAGAAAGGGGGATCTCAAAATGCTTATTTATTTTATCATTTTCGCAGTTTTTATTCTATTTTATATAAATAAATTAACGAATACCCTCTGTATCATTCGTGAGATTCCTGAAGAAAAGCAATCAAACGTTTTTCGAACGATTAATATCCTGATTACTATATTATTAATTTCTTCATACATAGAAATATTATATGCGTAACGAGAATGATACGAAACGGGTTAGCGATATACTTATGATATATTGATCAAAACGACCGCTGATAAAAGTTTGTCAGCGGTCGTTTTTTGTTCACAATCTATTGACAATTGAATTTAATATAACCAAGCTGCACCAACAATGATTAATAAAATAAACAACACAACAATTAACGCAAATCCAGCGCCAGCATATCCTCCGCTCATTTCAACACCCCCTCTTTACATACTTACAATATCGTATGCTGTTCACCTTTTTTTCGATTTAGGCACATATCATGGATTTGAAAATCATTTCGAATTTCATGACATTGGCAGTTGCAAAATTGTTTTATTCATGTCAAAATGTGTTATATAGTTTTATGCATGTATAACATTTATGGAGTAGGAGTTGTAATGAATGAAGAAATTCGCACTTGCAACAATTGCGGCAACAAGCCTATTGGCTATGAGTGCTTGTAATAACAATTCTGGTGAAATTGTAGCCGAGACGAATGCAGGAAATATTACAAAAGATGAATTTTATGAGTCCATGAAAGAACGCTTTGGACAAGATGTTTTGAAAGAACTTGTCCATGAAAAAGTGTTAGACAAAAAGTATGATGTCTCTGATAAAGAAATTGATCAAGAAATTGAAAATTTGCGTGCACAATACGGAACACAAATTGACTTAATCATGGAACAGCAAGGTGAAGATGTCATTCGTGAAACGATTAAAGTTCAAGTATTACGGAAAAAAGCTGCTGAAGATGCTGTGAAAGTAACGGATCAAGATATTAAAGATTATTACGACTCACTCGAAGGGAAAATTCGCGCAAGCCATATCCTTGTGGAAGATGAGAAAAAAGCAAATGAAGTAAAGAAAAAGCTGGATGAAGGAAAAAGCTTTGAAGAGCTAGCAAAAGAATATTCAACAGATGGCTCTGCTGCAAATGGAGGTGACCTTGGTTGGTTTGGAAAAGGTCAAATGGTCAAAGAATTTGAAGAAGCAGCGTTTAAGTTAAAGGAAGGCGAAATTAGCGACCCTGTCAAAACTGATTATGGCTACCACATCATTAAAGTGACTCAAACAGTCAAACCGTTTGAGGAAATGAAAGATGAACTTAAAGAGGAAGTCAAGCAACAAAAATTAAATGATCCTGTTGTGATGGAAGATGCGGTCAATCAGGCAATTAAAGAGGCCAATGTCAAAGTAAAAGACAAAGATTTAGAGGATTTATTTAAAACAGAAGAAAAATCGGAGGAAAAGTCGGAATCTTAATCTTTATCATGTAACGGGATGTTTATCGTGAAAACATCCCGTTAATTGTTTGTTGAAATCTTTTGCTTTTGTTTTTCCTTCGCTCGCTTTTCACGTTCTTTTCTCATCCTGTCTAAATAAATTTTACCTTCCTGCTCTATTATGATTCTTTCCTCAACTTTTTCTTCCTTTGTTGTTTTATATGCCATATAAGCGCTGTATAAAATCCCGATAATACATAAATATACCCACCAAGGCAATATCACCATATTAAAGATGATCCTCCTTTCGATTAGACAAGCCATTTATCATCATCTTATGCAGAGGATCCTACAATATGATGATTACTTGTGAAAAGTCGGTTTATAAAAGGAACGGTTATCTAATGCAAAAATTCGTTCTGTAAATTCTCCTGGCTTCACTTTTTCTAATGCTCGGTCAAGCATATTCATTTTTGCATCGATATTATCAATGTAATGGAGAATTTCCGCCTCTTTAATCATTGGCGGCTTCGGACTTCCCCATTCTGCTTTTCCATGATGGCTTAACACTAAATGTTGTAAGACCATCACTTCTTCTCCTTCTATTTGCAGTTCATTTGCCGCTTCAGCAATTTCATTGACCATAATGGAAATATGGCCTAGTAAATTTCCGGCAACCGTATAATTCGTTGCAATTGGACCAGATAGCTCTGTCACTTTTCCTAAATCATGCAAAATCACTCCAGCATATAGCAAATCTTTATCTAAACTTGGATAAAGATTAACAATCGCTTTTGCTAATTCCAACATCGAAACGACATGATAAGCTAATCCTGATGCAAATTCATGATGATTTTTCGTTGCTGCTGGATATGTCAAAAACTCCTTTTGATGCTTTTTTAACAAATGTCTTGTGATTCGTTGTATATTAGCGTTTTTCATCTCAAAAATAAATTGTGTTATTTTATCGATCATGTCCTCTTGGGACATTGGCGCAGTTTCTACAAAGTCTGATGCCGATACATTTTCATGCGGCTCAGCTAAGCGGATGTTGCGTATTTTCAATTGATTTCTACCGCGATAATGATGAATGTCTCCAAAAATTTTCACAATATTTTGCGCTACATACATTTCTTCATCTTTTTGGCTTGCATCCCATAGCTTTGCTTCAATTTCCCCTGATTGATCTTGGAGGATTAACGTTAAAAAGGGCTTACCATTACTGGCAACCCCTTTTGTTGCCGATTTAATTAATAAAAAAATGTCTACTTGTTCGCCAACCTCATAATGGACAATTCCCTTTGCCATATTCAAAAGCTCCTTCCGCCTACTACTTTTCCCATCAACAGTATATCATAGATTGATAGATCGAAACCTTTATCATCAAGTCTCGCCTTTTTACATGTTCTTCTTTCATTCTTTTCATATCGAAAGCAACTTAGTTTTCACTTAATGTGATGATTTCTTGTTCATGAAAAGCATCGACGATATGACGGTGACATGTAAAAAGCAACACTTGATACTGCTTTGATAGCTGCCGTATTAACTGAATACTTCTTTCTAAACGTTCATGATCAAAATTAACAAAGCTATCATCAATCATAATCGGCAGTTTAATCCGTTCACTCATTTGCTCGACTAGAGCAAAACGTATTGCAGCATACAATTGTTCGGCTGTTCCTTGACTTAGCTCCTCAGCATGAAAATAAACACCGTCTCGCCTTTTCGCGAGTATGGATGTTTTTTCTTCCGGGAGCATGATGCTTGTATATTGATTCCCAGTTAAAAATCGGAAATAGCCTTCCGCTTTTTCTAACATCTTGGGCATTCGGTTAGCCCGATGATAGTCTACGGTTTTCTGCATTAGATCTTTAGCAACAGCATATACTGCCCATTTTTGGGCCATTTTTTTCGTCTCCGCTCGCTTCATTTCAAATTTATATTTTAACTCGGAATATGTTCCGGAATCCTCGATATTTTGTAAACGAACTTTTGTTTCTGCTAATCGCTTTTGACTAGCTTCCTCTTTGCGGGAAAGCTCTTCTAATGCTGATTCTAGCTTGCTTTCTTCCGTATTTATCGTCTTTAAATCAAATTCTTCCTCTATTTGTTTAAGGGAAATGGCTCCCTTAGAACTTACTTGTCCTTCAATCCAAAGAAGCTGTTTTTCAAGCTCCTTTCGTTTTTGAATGAGGACCGATTTCTCTCGGAATTGTTCCACTGTTGACACATTCGCACTTTTTAACAGCTTTTCGATTTCCTGCTGAACGTATGTCCGAATGGATTGTATTTCTTTTAATTCTTCTTTTACATGATCTAACGATGTTAGAATGGAAACCGCTTTTTCTAATTTTTCATTTAACTCTAAAACCTTCCCTTCAAGATGAGACGAAGTGATTTGATATCGATTTAATAAAGGGGCTAACTTTTCCGAAAATTGACGAACCTTTTCCTTAATATGCTGCAATTTTTCTCGAAGCTGCTCTTTTTCTCTTATTTGTTTTTGACATTGAACAATTCTCTCATACCGTTCCAATAATAACTCTGGTGCAGCTTCATCTGTTGTTTTCAAGATGTGATAGAACGGCTGAAGATGTTCTTGTAATTGGTGAACATCTCGCTCCCACGTTTCATATTGACTCACGATACGGTCATAGGACCGTTCTTTATTTTCCACATTCATTGCTTCAACTTCAATTTTTTGCAGGATTTGTTCTTCTTTTAATAACCTTATCTTTATTTGCTCAAGCTTGTCTTCTAATCGCTTTACATCACCATGATTAACGAATTGCAAGCTGTTTTCTAATTGGTCATATTGCTCCTTTAAATGATGCAGCAATTCATCTTCTTTTGGTCCAAGCATAAGGAATAATATGAACAGCGGTAAAAAAACAATGGCATAAAACAGCTGATTAAAAGCGATTAAAGTTATGAAACCGATCATAGAAAGCATTGATGCTCCGAAAACAACCCGCTTCCAAGCTTTTTTCTTTTTTTGGACTATTTTTTCTCGCTTCGTCATCTGGCTTTTTAACTGCTCTTTTTGCTGAATGACATCACTTCGATGTTTCATTTTCTCAAGTTGCGCTTCTAAATCTGATTTTTCCGCTTCAAGCTCTAAGCGCTTTTGTTTACCGATTGACAATGACTTTAACTTTTCTAATTGTTGTTCACTTTCCTCTAAAGTCTCTTTAGCCCGCTCAAATTGTTCATCTAGCCATTGCTTTTGATTCATTAATTGAGTGTACTGTTTGACAGCTTGCTTCAATTGTTCTTTCATGATCATGGTCGTTTGAATGTGTTCAATTTCCTTTTCATTCGTTGAGCCAAATAAATAAAGAAGGTCTTCATCGATTTTCTTTTGTAATTGCTTCAGTTCTAACTTTAATGTTTCAGATTCCGTTAAATATTGCCGAATGAGAAGAAATTCATCCTTAAGGGAATGAACATTTTGCCAATCTTGTAAAACATCATCTTGATGTACATGTAAAGCTTTTAAGTCATTTATTAACCTTTTTTCTTTTTCTGTTAATGTTTGAAGCTGTCCTTCAATTGGATGTAATTTCGCCACAACCTGCTCTAATCTGAAAAGACCATTTTCCGGAAATTCTGAAGGGGCAGGAAGCTTTGCCAATTCATCTAAGCAATTTTGTTTTTGTTGTAATAAAGGTAAAACTGCAGCCGCTTTTTCCAGTTGTTTTAAGCGGACTTGAATAGCCGATTTTTCAGATCGTATTTCATTTAAGTGCTGCTCAAGCTTTTTTTGCTCTAATATTAGTTCATGGTATTCATCTTCAAATGCTTTGGCATTTAATAAGTTTTCGCGATCCGTTTTTAGTTCTGTTAACAAGCTATTCAGTATCGGCTTTCTTCCATTAGGCTTATACAAATCATCTTGTTTTTTAGCTAATTTGTCTTGTAAAAGATAAATAGCTTCTGTACCAAAAATGCTTGATAAAAATAAATACTTCCCCAGCATTTCACGATTTAACTCGTAAACATGCTGCAGCCCTTTCAAATCAAATGAAAAGATCGATTGAAACGTTGATTTATCCATTCCTTTTAATAATTGCTTCAGTTCATCCTCATTGCCAATTTGCCCCTTATTATTGTATACAAATACGTCACCCGTTCTTTTCCCAGAAATGCGTTCAATTTTCAAAATCTCGTGGTTAGAGTTTTCAACGAATAAAGCTCCTCCATATTTTCCACCATGCTTTGGTTCATATCTTCGTTCATTTTGCTGCTTTGTCGGGAAGCCAAACAAAATACTATGTATGAAAGACATAATGGTTGACTTTCCTGCTTCATTCAAACCATAAATCACTTGTAATGAATCATTGGAAAGCTTCAATTGACGATTTTCAAACTTCCCGTAGCCATAAATGATCAGTTCTTTTATTTTCATGACATCACCCTAACTGTTTAATCCCGACTGCTTTTTAGCCATTCATGAAATATTAACGCTTTTGCTTCATCCAATATTTGTTCTTTTTCTTCTTCAGAGAATCTTCCAATAAAGCGCCGCACTAAATGATTTTTGTATAAAGGCTGTAAAGCTTCATCCATTTCGTAACTTCTTATCATTTCTTGAAAATCACCCGAAAAAATATTGGCTTGTTCCTTACATCCTTCTTGTGGAATTGTTTCATTTTTAATAGATAAAATCCAGACAAAATGGTGACTTTCTTCTTCATCATTCATCATTTCTTGCAAATCTTCTAATACCCCGTCTTGATGCAGCTCTTCATACAATGGGGTGTTGCCCTCAAGAACAAGTGAACAAAAACAGCCAACATATTGAGATTTTAATTTTTCTTTTACTAATTTTATAGATGAGATGAGCTGGTCTAACGTGTGAATATGTTTGATATTAAGGGGCACTTCCTGAAAAATAATGTTCGCAACAGGGTGAAACTGGTAATTAACTTCCTTTTCCGATAATTCAACGATATATACCCCTTTTGATCCTTGCTCTTTTATGTGCCTTCCTTGAATGTTTCCAGGGTAAAGAATAACCGGTGATTTTTTATGTAAAATTTGGCGTTTATGAATATGTCCGAGTGCCCAATAATCAAAGTCTTTTTCAACTAAATCAGAAAGCTGGAACGGACAATATGGTTCATGAGAATGATCACTCGCAATAGAGCCGTGTAAAAGGCCAATATGAAAAGGGGCATTTGATGCCTTTTCAAATCTTTTGCCTATATTTTCAGTGACGGTGCGAACAGGATAACTATAGCCATATATACTGGCGATGATATCTCCGTTTCGTTCATAATTTACACACTCAACATCCTTGTCGGAAAAAATATGGACATTTTCCGGTAAGTCGAGTTGAATGGATCTCCCGCTTGTATGATCATGATTCCCGTGAATGATGTAAGCCTTAATATGATGTTCACACAACCGCTTCATTTGCTTTTGAAAGTATAGCTGTGCCTTTAAACTGCGATCTTCATCATCATATAAGTCCCCCGCAATAAGTAAAAAGTCCACTTTCTCTTGAATTGCTAAATCAATGATGCGAGTAAATGAATGAAAGGTGCTTTCTTTGACAAATTGAAAAATCTCTTCAGGTAAATAGTTTAATCCGATAAAGGGACTATCTAAGTGAAGATCAGCGGCATGAATAAATTTCACTTTTTTCATCCTTGCCCCATCCTTTTTTAGACTACTTTCTATATTCTAGCATTGTAATTGTACGAATGCACGTTCTGATCAAAATCGAATAACTTATCCAATCGAATGAATTTCATAATTCTTAGCCCTTGTCCTCCAACGAGTTCAAGAAATTAAAAAAGAAGCACCTCCCCAAATCTTGTATAATGGTCATAGACA